>CALBIE010000649.1 GCA_937893495.1 uncultured Verrucomicrobiales bacterium
TCGGGCAATGCCGATATCCCCCAGGCCAGCGCCTATACACTCAATTCGATTGCCACCGTCGTCATTGGCGGCATCATCAGCTCGACATTCCTCACGTTGGTCTTGTTGCCGACTCTCTACGCCTGGCTGGAAAGGAAATCTTCCGTGCCGGTCGCTGAAACGCTGGACTTCGCCGAAGCCGAAGAGGCATTGGAAGAGTCCGACCCGGAAAATTCACCCGCGTCCCCGGAATCCGAATAAACCACAAACGAAAAACAAACAGAAAACCATGAGAACAAGAACTGTAATCCTGACCCTGGCCATCGCCCTGAGTGGCGGCCTGATCACCATCAATGCGGCGGACAAACCCGCTCACAAACATGCGGGTGGGCCCAAGGGTGGGCGCCTGCTGGAATGCGGCCCACCTCATGCCGAGTTCCTGGTTGAGAAAGATCGCAGCGTCACTGTTTCGTTCTACGACGAGAAGCTCAAACCCGTCGCCGTGAACGGCCAGTCTGTGATCGTCTATGCCGAGGCCAAAAGCGGCAAGGCACGGCTGACGTTTTCCGGCAAAGGCGGCGCGCTTCGATCGACGAAACCACTGCCGGCAGGCGATGGTTATCAGGTGGTCGTGCTGGTCAAAGCAACTGCGGGTGGCAAGTCGGAGAACTTCCGATTCGAGTTCCACGACGAAAAGTGCGAGGAGTGCAAGCGGGTGGAATACGCCTGCATCTGTGATTCTCACGACCACAAGGATCACAAAAAGAAATAGCCATGCGGTAACGAGTGGCGGAGTTGACCCTTCCCGGTCGGCTTCGCCACTTAAATCGATGACCTCAGTCAGCGAAGGAATGGAATGACAACTCGAAACGAACCTCGCAGTCCACTCTCCCTGATGATCGGTCTGCTGCTGACGGGCGCGGCCTGGGCTGGTGAACCTACTCCTGCGATCAAGGACATAGAAATTACGCTGGACAATTCCGGTCCAACCGGCGTTTCACGCGCCGCGATCGCCCGCGACAAGATGGGCATCCTTCTGGTCGGTGAAGTGAAGATGCGCTTCGGATACTCGCCCGGTTCCGGCAGCCACCTTCATGTTGAGCTGAGGGGCGAGAAGAACGAGAAACTCGCTGAGAGCGTCGTGGACCACTTACCCCGGCGTATCCCTTCAAAACATCGGCACGTGAACGCTCACGCTGATTTTGCTTCGCGCTGGGCCAGTCTGCCAGATGCGACAACGCGGGTGATTATCCGCACCCACGGTTGGAAAGACGAGCATTGCATATCGTTGAAGAAGTGAAGCGTGAACTTAAAGCGCGCCATAGTCCGCCAACGACAGCGCGAAGCGGTGGACGTTCTGAACCGAAAGGCCAACCGAAGATGGTTGGTCGCGCTGTTGATTCTGGGCGGGTTAATCATCCTCGGGAATCTGCTCGTGCTTAAATTTGATTCTCCTTTTCGATGAGGAGTTCCATGCAAACCACAATATTGCTTGTCGAGGGATTGGACTGTCCCGATGAGATCGCCGAGATCGAGCAGGCACTGAAACCGTTCGACCGCGTCAGTCTGGAAGATGCCAATTTGATCTCTGGAAAAATCACGCTACGCCATCCGCCAGAGCTCGAACCGGAGGCATTGATCAAAGCCATCACGGAGGCGGGCCTGCCGACGCGGCTGGACGGGGAAGAACGTGGACAGCCAGCGAAAGCCTCGCTCGGGCAACGCGGTCGTTTCTGGTCCGTTCTGGGCTCGGGCACACTGACTGTGGTTGGTCTGGCCGCCAGCTGGCTGCAGTTGGTTCCGGATGTTGCCATCCGTTTCAGTTTTGGTGTCGCGGTCCTCGTGGGGGGCTGGTTCATTTTCCCCAAGGCCCTGAACGCCGTCCGCCGGCTGTCTCCGGACATGAACCTGCTCATGACGGTGGCGGTCGTCGGAGCAATCGGAATTGGGGAATGGAGCGAAGCGGCGGCGGTCACGTTTCTCTTCGCGCTGTCGGAGTTGTTGGAATCGTTCAGTGTGGAACGTGCCCGGCGGGCGATCCAATCGCTTCTGCAACTTGCTCCGGATACCGCCATTCTCAGTTCCGGTCAGTCCACGCGGGAAGTCCCGGTCAGTGAGGTCGTGCCCGGTAATCTGATTCTGGTGCGGTCGGGAGCGCGAATCCCGCTGGATGGCGAAGTCGTCTCCGGAACTTCGGCGGTCAATCAGGCACCCATCACCGGGGAGTCCATGCCCGTAGAAAAACGGGCGGGCGACTCCGTTTTTGCTGGATCGATCAACACCGAGGGCTCGCTCGAAGTGCGGGTGACTCGGGATTACCGGAACACGACGTTGGCCCGCATCATTCATCTGGTCGAAGCGGCTCAATCCTCGAAGGCTCCGGCCCAGCGGTTCGTGGATGTGTTCGCCCGCTACTACACGCCAACCGTAATGGTGTTGGCTTTGGCCGTCTTTGCCGTGCCGACGTTGACAGGTTACGGGGAGTGGTTCGACTGGCTTTATCGGTCGCTCGTGCTGTTGGTGATTGCCTGCCCGTGCGCCCTCGTCATTTCAACGCCGGTCGCGATGGTCTCCGGATTGACCGCGATGGCCCGACGCGGAGTGCTAATCAAGGGTGGTGCCCATCTGGAAGCGATCGGACGACTCGATGCGATCGCCCTCGACAAGACCGGCACCATCACGGTCGGGCAACCTGGCGTGTGCTCAGTAGAAGTGTTGCAGGGAACGGAGTCGGAATTGATGGGCATTGCGGCAGCCATCGATGGGCACTCAGATCATCCCCTGGCCAAGGCGATCGTC
>CALBIE010000650.1 GCA_937893495.1 uncultured Verrucomicrobiales bacterium
ATCGGGTGGATCTTTGGGACCAAGTTTGCTGTTGGCAGGAAAGCCGGAGTTAAGGACGTCAGGGTTGAAAACTGATGTTGAGGAGCGGCAACGAGATTCTGCAATTACGGTTGGCGCTCCTCTTAGCGGCAGACCGCCGATTGTGAAAGAACGATACGAGGTCACAAAACGATTTTGGGTTTTTGGCGTCGGTTTACTCGTAGTAATGCTGTCGAGATTGTGTGCGGTGTTTATTTCCTTGTGCTTAGTGGAGACATTGTATATCCTCGCCGTCTTTGTATTTGGAATCAGCGGATTTCTGTTCTGTTCCAATAACTCACTTTTCCAAAATCTGCTGAATGCGCATCTGTTGCCATTCATTGATGCGGAGTTCATTGCGTATAGCTTGATTGCCACAACTACAGGCGTCTTGCTTACTGAGGGTGGCATAGCGCTTTTTAGCGGCACTAAGCGATTCGGGAGGATTTCGCAATTATTGTTGTTTGAGAGGCTGCTCAAGGCGAATCGGCCATTTCAGTGCTTTAGGCCGCGAAAAGTGGTCGCCTTTACCAATGCCCGGCTCTCGGATATTGTACGACAGGAGAACGGTCGCATATCTGAAATCTGCTGGCTAACACATGAGCCGCCCGAGCATCTTGAAACGCTTCGCAAGGTAATGCTTGAGGAAAGCGCCTTGCCGGCAAAGGAAGTAGAAGATTTGATGCGCCATAATTTGAGGGTTGTCTTGATAAAGTTGCCGTCAGAATCAAAAAAGGGCCCCGCAAAGAGCCGATTTGATAAGAAGGTACGGCTTCTTCAAGCAGGCACGAATACGGATTGCTTAAGGATTTACGAAAGGGCGTGTTTCCTCCGGCTGCTGATTATCAATCGTCGGTATTGTTTTATTCATCTACCATTGCCTTTCAACAATGTTCCTGGGGAGCAATCGAATACAGCGTTTTACTTTGCTGGTGACGCAGAGACACTAATCTGGCATCAACGATTTGAAAGAATATTTGAATGTTCAAACAAACTTTCTGATTAGAACGCCGTAGGCGTACACGAATCTTGACTCTTGATTACTTTTCTACCGGCTTCAGATACCCCACTCCGTAATCGTCCGGTAGTGGAGTAACCTGATTCTCGGAAGCCCACTTATCCCATTGCTTCGCGAGAGTCTTGGCTCGGTTCGGCTGTTTGGCGGCGAGGTCTTTCTGCTCAGAGCGGTCCTTCAAAACATTGTAGAGTTCCCAGGGTTGCCCTTTGAGCGCCACCAGTTTCCATTTGCCATCACGAATTGCGCGATTGCCCTCATGTTCGAAATACAACGTGCGGTCCTTCGGTGCGTGGCCCTCCAGCGCCGGCAACAGGCTTTGTCCCGCCATTGGCAACACCACCTTACCGGCAAGCGCCTTCGGGTAGGTCGTTTTTGATGCCTCGACGATGGTGGGCATCAAATCAATGAGGTGCGCAGGCGCGGATACGATCGCATTCTTGCGCTTCAATCCGGCGGGCCAATGGGCGATGCACGGCGCACTCAGGCCGCCTTCATGATTGAAGTGCTTGTAAAGACGCCACGGTGTATTCGAAGCGTTTGCCCATCCCGAGCCAGCACTGTGATACGTGCCCGGCCCGCCCATGCGGTCGAGTTCTTTGCCGCGATGGAGAATATTGTCGTTGCTCGACTTGCCGTCGAAACCGCGCGGGTCCCACTCCGCGCAAGCGCCGTTGTCCGAAGTGAAAACGATGAGAGTGTTCTCCAACTCGCCCTTCGCCTTCAGATCCGCGATGAGCCGACCGATGTTCTGGTCCATCCGATCAATCATCGCCGCGTAGATGGCCATTCGCCGTGCCAGGTCCTGGCGCCGATCCGTTGACAGCGTGTCCCAGGCGGGATTCGTTCCCGTCTTCGTTTCGCCGTAATTCCAATAAGGCGAACGGGGCGATAACTCGGTGTTCTCAGGGACAATGCCCAATTCCTTCATTCGCTTGAGTCGCGACTCGCGCGCGGCGTCCCAGCCGGTCGTGTATCGATCGCGATAGCGCTCAATGTCTTCCTTCGGCGCGTGCAATGGGAAGTGCGGTGAGTTGTACGCGAGGTAAAGAAACCACGGCCGCTTTGGCGTCTGCCGGGCGAGGCCGATGAATTCCAGTGCGTGATCCGTGATGGCATCCGTGCCGTAGAATGTTCCTTCCGCGTAAACACGACGCTTCCGATTTGTCGGCAGTCGCAGAAAATGATCAGCATCCCAAAACGTCTTTGCGCTGACCAGCGTTCCATAGAACTCCTCAAAGCCATGTTTTGTCGGATCCTCAGTGCCGAGGTGCCATTTGCCGGAAATGAACGATCGATAACCTGCGCCTTGCAGCACTTGTGCGATCGTCACGGCGTTCTCCGAAATACGACCACGGTAACCCGGGCGATTGATGTCCTTCGTCATGTGGCCAAGGCCGACGCGATGAGGGTATTGCCCGGATAAAATGCTCGCCCGGGAAGGGCAACACCGACTCGTCGTGTAGAACTGGGTCAGGCGAACGCCATTGCCGGCAAGCTGGTCGAGGTTGGGAGTCCGAATCTCACCGCCATAGCAGCCGAGATCACTAAACCCGAGATCGTCCGCGACGATGAGGAGAATATTCGGTTGGTTGGCTGCGGAGACCTGTAGTACGAACAGGAATACAAGAGCGCTTCTTGCAATGGCTTTTGCGGTTGCTGTGAACGAGACGGAGGTTTTCATCGGTATTGCCAATTCTGGTATCCGGGATAGTGACTCACGAGTTTTCTGTCGCCCAACAAAAAAACGGCGACCTTGCGGCCGCCGTTTCGTTCATCGAAGGAAGAGCTTATTCGACAGTGATTGTGATTTTCCTGGAAATCACCGGCGGGTTGTGCGGTACGTGCGCGAAGTCGGCAAACAGCAGTTGCAGGGTGTGCTTGCCGGGAGTCAATTCCAGCATTGCCTCAGTCTGACCTTTGCCAAAGTGCTTGATGGTAGCCGGCTGGTCGGCCGGCAGGGGCATGTCCATCGCCGGCAGTTTATCCACATCAACCAACAGGTGGTGATGGCCAGTATCGGGAATCGGCACGCCGCTGGCGGTGATGCCGGCCGGGACGATGCCCATACCCGAAAGGCCAAAGATGACCTTCACCTTTTTCTTCACAGTCCTGCCGTCTCTCGGGGTTACGATATAGGTCTTCGCACCCTTCGGCGATGCCTGCCGTTTAGGTTTATCGTCTGCAACAGACGGGAGAGCCAATGCCAGTGCGGGAATAATCGCCAATGCGTAGGAACAGATTTTTTTCATGATTATTGATTGATGTGTCGTTTTGATTCTGCGTGTGTTCGACGCGATAGTGCCAGCAAACATTCGCACCGCAACGGCTTTTTTGCTTTCTCGCCGCAGTCGAATTGGATGGACGATCATTCCACCGATTGCCAGGCTCTCGCCGCCAGCCGATTCAATACGTGATGAAAACCCATGCCAATCATTCGCTCCTCCTCGCCATCACTTTTGCGCTCGGACTGGTCACCTGCTTCACGCAAAGTGCTTGTGCCCAACAACTCACGGGCAAAGCCGCGCAGAAAAAGAAATCCAGAAAACCACAGGGGCCCGAGATTATCTGGGTCAATAAATTGCCTGCCAACAAAACGCTACCCACCAACACGACGCACCTCACATTTTTCAGCAGGGCGGCAAAACAGGATGTCGGTTACTGTATTTATTTGCCACCCGGTTATTCCTCATCCGACGAACAACGATTTCCGGTTATCTACAACCTGCACGGCAATGGCGGCAACGAGTTTCACAGCTTTGAGGATGTCGAAGTGTTGCACGAGGGAATCGTCGCCGGCAAATGGCCGCCGATGATCATGGTTCTGCCCAACGGCGGGCGCTCGACGTTTTACAAGGACTCACATGATGGGCGATTCCCGATCGAGACGATGTTGATCAAGGAATTCATTCCTCACATCGACAAGACTTTCCAGACCATTGCGGCGCGGCACGGGCGTTGCATTGAGGGCTTCAGCATGGGCGGTCGGGGTTCAACGAGATTGGCAATGAAATACCCCGAGATGTTTTGCTCGCTCTTCTGCCAGGCCGGAAATGTTCCCCGCACGTCGGAGAATTACGATGCGGACAACTGGAAAGATTATCTGTTCGGCTATCTCGGGCCGGATAAACAGAACTACCTCGACAACGACGCATTTCTGTTGCTGGAAAAGAACATTGACCGGATTCGAGGTAAATTGCGCATTCAAATCGCCTGCGGCACCAAGGATGAGGGGCACCTGCCGACCGTTCGGGATTTCCACGAACACCTCGTGAACAACAAGGTCGATCACACCTATATCGAACTGGAAGACCTTGCCCATCAACGCACGAAGATGATCGCGCTGATGCGCCCTGTCTGGTTTGATTACCATGTAGAATCCCTCAAGCGGGCGGCGCCGAAGAAATAGCGGGCCGTTGGCTGCCGGAAACCGCCTTCCTCATCACGTCCACGATTCGCACAGCTCATCCGCTGCGACAATCGGAACGCTGGATTCGGAATTCATCCTATGAATGGATGTGCTATCCTTGAAGCCGGATCCGGTAATCAGGCACACCACGGACTCGCTCGACGCGAATTCACCATTTGCGTGCGCCTTGAGAGCGCCGGCAAGTGCGACCGCGCCGGCGGGTTCGCAAAAAATACCCTCCTCACGTGCCAGTCGTTTTTGAACCACCCAGACCGCTTGATCCGTTACCAGATGGCCGGTTCCGCCGGTTGGCCGGCATTCGCGAATGACTTCATTGCCATCAATCACAGTGGCAACCTGCAGGCCGCTGATCATTGAGGTGCATTCCACGTTTCGCGCCTTGTCTCCCGCACGCAACGCCCCGGCAATGGTGTCATTCCCTTCCGGTTGAACGCAGTGAATCGCGGGCCCCTGATCACTGTGTCCGTTTTCCCGCAACTTAGCGAAGCCTCGCGCCACAGCAAGCGTCAGGCCGCCGCCGCCGGCCGGACAAAAGACATGATGCAGTCTGCCGACATGCTGCTCACCCAATTCAAAACTGATGCTCTCGACCCCGGCCATTCCCAATGGACTGTAGGCGTACGCGCTGATTTGCAATGCGCTGCCCGCTCGTGATGCAAGTTTTCGGAGTTGTTCAAATACGGTGTCCGTGACCGCCGCGTCAGTGCCAAATCCTTTCACTCGAACAATCTCGGCACCATAGGCCAGCATCTGCTGCAACTTCGCATCCGGAGCGGTCTCCACGACGGCAATGCGGCAACGAATCTTCGCGGCCGCGCAATAGGCGGCCAGTGCGGCGCCGGTGTTGCCGCTTGAGGTCGCGACGCAAGTTGTCTGGCGGCCCGTAATCATGTTCGCGATGGCGGCGGCGGCAAATCGATCCTTGTAGGAACCCGACGGATTACTCGTCTCGATCTTGAAGAACAGCTTTTCCAATCCCGCCGCCGGTCCAATGCTGCGCGAGTGGACCAAGGGGGTGTTGCCCTCGCCCAGGGTGATCCGTGCCGACTCTTCAACCGGTCCAATCCAATCCGCCCAGCGCCAGATGCTCATGAGTTGATCTCCGTTTCGGCGATCACGCACACGGTCTCGCCTTTGCGCACGCGCGGAAAAGTCCGCAGCACGACAATGACACCTGTTTGCGAGGAATGCATTGGGGCTTGCCCGTTTCCCGTCGCATCGCAAACCGTACCCAACAATTCGCCCCTCTTCACGGTTTGCCCGAGCGACACTGCGGGTTGGAAATAACCAGTCGTCGGCGAGGGATTGCAGATCTGCATGTGGCCGGAATCAGGACGGGTATCTTCGACAACATGCTCGATTCGTGATGCGGGCTGCGGTCGATCGAGCATTCCAAGGTGCGCCATGACATTCAAGCAGCCATCCACGTAAGCCTCGACACCGACTGGATCGCAGACGGATGAACCCAGGTATTCCGCGTAAATGGCCGGCACCCCCGCATCGCGCGCCACGGACAGTGACCGTCCTTTCAATTCCGGCGACGTGCCCCAGATGAACGGCAGATTGAACGCCCGCGCCATCGCCCGTTGTTTGTCCAGAATCTCCGCATTCGGGTGCAGCACGTAACCGGTCAACGGATACACGGAAAGCTCCGTGCCGCCCGTGTGCAAATCGATGTAGAAATCGGCGTCGCGTATCAGTCCGCTCAACGCGTGGGCCGTCCGTTCGGTGATGGTCCCGTCGGCTGAACCGGGACAGGTGCGCGCCAAATCCTTTTCATCGTCCGCCATGCGATGCCCTCGGACAAACGCCGCTTCATTGACGACCGGAACGAGCGTGACGCTCCCCTGGATCAAAACGAGTGGGTTGGATTCGTCGTCAAAAGCCCGGATCAATCCACGAATCGCCTCCA
Organism: uncultured Verrucomicrobiales bacterium; assembly: GCA_937893495.1. Taxonomy (GTDB): domain Bacteria; phylum Verrucomicrobiota; class Verrucomicrobiia; order Limisphaerales; family JAYPXF01; genus CALBIE01. The sequence goes on from CALBIE010000650.1 coordinate 6,376, forward strand.
TCGGCTCGAACTCATCCCCGTGCACCCCGCCCGTGATCAGCAGATGCGAACCGGCAACCCTGCCCTCAAAGGTGCGGGATCGAAGTGTGACCGGCATATCTGACATGTCGGATTGATCAAGGATTGAGTTCCGGTGGCTGTTCTTCCGCGCGAAAATCCTTAAAACGAAATCCACCATCCACCGGCAAGACAACGCCGGTAATGTAGTCCGCCTCGTCGGAGGCTAGAAACGCGGCGGCCTTGCCAATGTCCTCCGGCGTGCCCATTCGTCCCCACGGCATTTTGCGACTCTGTTCAACGATGACAGCTTCCGAAAAAGTCGCTCGCTCGCCCGGCGTATCAATCCAACCTGGCTCGATGGCGTTGACGTTAATCCGGTGCCGATTGAGTTCCACCGCGGCGAAATGCATGAGGTGATTCAGCGCCGCCTTGGCCGCGCCGTAGGCCGCGTTGCGGGCAAACGGCATTTCGGCCACAACACTCGATATGAAAACAATCTTTCCGCCGCCGCCGCGTTCGACCATGTGTCGCCCAATCAATTGGCTCATGTGGAAACCGGCCTTGAAGGTAGCGTCGATAACCTTGTCAAACTCCTCCGGAGTAATATCGAGATAGTTCGCGCGTTTTCCGTAAGCGGGATTGCTGATCAGGATGTCAATCTGCCCCATCTCGCTCAACGCCATTTCAACCAGTTCTTCGCAACCCTTCCGGCTGAAAGCGTTCGCTTCAAGCGGCACGCATCTGCCGCCCAACGCAGCAATCTCACTTGCCGTCGCCGCGAGATCTGGACTGCCAGGGCGATCATTGACAACAATGTCAGCGCCACATCGGGCCAGTTCAAGTGCGCAGCCTTTGCCGATGCCACGGCCGCCGCCAGTAACAAGGGCAATTTTTCCAGACAGATCCATGCTCTACTTCAATTCGTCGAATCGTTTGATGTTCTCCTTCAATCCGGTCATCAGGCTGTGAAACTCACTGTTGTTAATGAGCAGACTGGCTCCCTGCTGATGCCGCTTCACCATCTCGGCATGAGGCATGGTCGGACAGCCCCACGCTTTACCATGTTTTTTGCATGCCGCCGCGACAATCTCAAACGCCTCATCCAAGGTCATTTCCTTGCTCTGCCGCAGGCGCAGGCCCAAATCTCCTGGACCGACAAAAATCATATCAACCCCCTCGACGGCGGCAATGGCCTCGGCATTGTGAACCGCTTCCGGCGTTTCAATCTGGACCGCGAGAAATGTTTCGCGGTTCGCCCAGGCGATATACTCGTCCGGATCATGGACGTGAAAGTCGGCGTCGAGTCCTGCGTTGTCGATGCCGCGATCGCCGATGGGCGGAAACTTCACGGCGTCCACCAGCATCTTCGCCTTCTCCGGCGTGGAGACATGGGGGATCAACAACCCGGCCGCGCCTTCCTCCAGGTAACGATACAGGCCGGTCTTCTCCAGTGTGGGCGGACGCAAGAGAATATCTATGTCGTACAAGTGCGCATAAGCCAACAAGGCCTGTATTTCACGGAGGCCGAACGCCCGATGCTCCATGTCCACCCAGATGCAATCATATCCCGCCCTCGCCGCATGGCAGACGTAGGCCGGGATGTAATGACCCATCACACAGGTGCGGATGACTTCCCCATTGCGAATGCGGGCCAGTGCTTTGCTTTTTCTCATGCGGGAGGGATTGTTAGCAGAACCGATTCAGTTGAACAGGAGGAAACAGAGAGAAGCCAGGGCAAGCACGCCTAATGCTCAAGGAATAGGGCCGAAGGATCAGCGAATGACTCACGCAGAGACTCTGCGTTCCTTTGCGCCCTGGCGTTCTCTGCGTTGAAGAAAATTGGAATTTAACGCAGAGGCGCGGAGAACGCAGAGGGCCGCAGGGCCGGACCAGCTTCACGAATCCTTTCCTTTGTGTTATCGGCGTCCTGATGGTTATTTGAAAAACCCGTCGGTCCCGACAGTTGACAATTTTCTTTCGATGCGATGTCAACGGGTCTTGATATTTGATACCAACGTTCCGGTCTCCCGTTGGTCCGGTCCCCGAGTCGAGTCAGCGATCAGGAAAGCGGTGCAGCAGTCTTAAGCACAGATACCTGCGATGGAATAAGAAGCGGAAAAAGATCAGAGGTTCGGCATAGCCTCACCCCACCTGCGAAATCCGTCAGGTTCCAGCCATGGTGGGGCGACGCTACGCGGAGCCTCATACTATGTCTGGAAAATGTGTCGCAAACGTGTCGGTCCCGACCATTGATAATGACGGTGTTTTTTACCTTTGATACCAACGTTCCGGATTCCCGTTGGTCCGGTCCCCGAGTCGATCAACCTGCCGGCGTTCAACGAGAATCTGTTGTTCGGTTGCGAGATTATTCTGATGGCATTGGGTGCACGCGATGCCCTGGTAGATATTGCCATGGGGATTCTTTGCTCCGCCATTGTTTTTGAAGTTGGAGGTGAAATAAAGGTCTTCCGTCTGGAGCCCGTTAATCAGTTGAAGGCTTCCTTCCGCGTCGCTAAAGGCCGCGAATCCGCTGTTCAGGTATTGAGCTCCATTGATGTTCCCGGTAACCGTCTTTTTTGCTTCGGCTTTGGCCAGATCAATAAACTGTTGTGAGTAGCCGGCGGCCAGCAACTGGTCCTGGGCATTTTTCGTTTTTAGTATCTGTGCGGCAACCTGCCGTTCCGCCAATTCCCGGAACTTTTCGTCGCCGACGCTTTGGGCCCACGCCAGCGCCGTCGGTGGATCCATCCGGGCAATCGCGTTTGCGAAAGTAGCGGCCAGCGAATCGTATTGGCCGTCGCTCCGTTGCTGCGTCAGCCAGGTGCCCGCGGCCCCCGGATCTTTTGCCGCCCATTGGGTCAGAACCCTCCCCTTGCCGGCCACGGCATCCTTCGTCTCCAGATGCCCGAGCGTCTGCAGCCAATGCATGGCCTGTGCCGGGTTGGATTCAGCCAGCGCCGAGGCCGTCTTTAGAACGGGTTTCGAGGTGACGAATTTTTGTCCTCCCATTTGTGCTATCCAATGCGCCGCCGCGGACGGATCGCGATAGAGCATCGCCTGGATGACTTCATCAAAGGCCATTTGTTTATAGAGGCTGTTGTGATCGTTGTTGGAAATCTGATTGAACCACTGCTGCGCGCCGGCGATGCCGTTCGAAGCAAGGCTGCGTTCGAGCAACAATTGGCGGAACTGATTGCGAGCAGTGCTGCGTGGGCGGGTTTCGGCGTAAGCGGCTGCCCCGGCGAAATCCACCATCGACCAGCCGTCCAGCAGGCCGAAGATCAGATTCTCGCGGGGACTCTTTTCCGGCAGGGCCTCAATCCAAGAGAGCGCTCCTCGCGGATTGGTCGTGGCCCATCCGGCCAGCGCGGCCAGCATCTCGGGGCTGTGCCGCGTGAATTCCGGGGAAGGAACCAGATGGTTCATTGCGGCCGCGCCGTCGAGTTTTCCCCAGGCGCGAAGGAACAGCCGATACTCCTCGGCGAAGCGATTACCCCCTTTGCGTGCCAGTTGAAAAGATGACGCGACCTGCGGTGCCTGCTCGGCGGTCAGGCTGGCGAGCAGTTGAGCGATTCGTTGCGTACGACGTACCGGATCGGGTTCGAAGAGCGCCCGCGCCCAGGTATCGGGTGTCGTGTTCGGGGCGTTCGGCTGCAATTGGATTGCCGGTGCCAAGTCCGGTTTTGCACGTTCTATTCTGGGTCGGGCAACGGCCGATGAGGGGCGTTGCGGTTTGGCGGATTCGGTAGCGGTTTTCGGCGACTGATTCTGCAATTCAGAAATCTGTGCGCGCAGGGCCTGGTTTGAGTTCCATTGCAGGGCAAGCGGAATCGCGGCGGCAACGGCGATGGCGACGGCGGTTTTAGTCTGGAGTGGATTCATGGCTTTGAGGGCTTCGAGCAGGGATATTTTGGCGGTGAGCTGAGTGGCACCGTCAAGGGCGCTCATGGCAATGGTTTCGATCAACTGGTCGGAAATGGTGGGGATGGCCTGAGCGGCAAGTCCGCTGGCGAGAATTGTTCCGCTGATCGTGACGCCCTTGCGGCGCAGGGTATCGCCAAGTTTCTGGAGCGCGCGTTCGCCCTGCTTCTGCGCGGCGGTTTCGGTTTTGCCGATCGATTCGGCGATCTGGCGAAAGCTTTTGCGTTCAAAGAAGCGCAACAGAATCAGTTCTCGGTCGGCGCTGGGCAATTTGTCGATGGCGTCGTCGAGCAAGGGCAGTGCCTCCTGCCAGACGTTGCGGCCGGCGGCATTGTTAAGAAGATGTTGGGAGAATTCATTCATCTTTCGGGCATGCGCGTGGTTGCGACGGTGGGCTTGAGCGCACTCGTTGAGGGTCGTTCGATACAGCCAACCGGTGAGACCCGGTCGGGCTTTCAATTGATGAGCCTTGCGAGCAAGCGTTGCGAAAACACTCTGGGCAATGTCCTGGGCAAGGCTGCCACTGCCGGTGCGGCGCTCAGCGACGGCCAGCACCATACTCAGATGCCTTGCCACCAACGTGCGAAAGGCCTCCTCCGAGCCTGAGTCCGTGAATCGTTGCAGTAGTGTTTGGTCTTCCATAGGGCAACCTGCGGAGGCGAACAGCGACGCGCTCCACTATTAGACTGCACCCTGAGGGCCAAATCCGACAGAGAAAATCTGGTATTCTGAGTTCAGCCCGATTTCCGAAATGGAGCAGGGAGCGCGCCCGCCTCGCATGCTGTTTTCCGGGCCCACGCGAAAACTCAGTCACACCGAAATCATTCGAGCGTTCGTGTCAGGCTCGCCCGTAAGATCCTGGTCGCGCGTTGGATACCGCTACGGGTCTGGAGACCTGCGTTCCGGCGCGCGACTCTCCAGAGTCGCAGCAGCGGGGACAAACTGATTGCGCGCAGATGAAACCCGAAGTCCGAAATGTCCCGGCGCAATAGACTGGTCGCGAGGTGCGGCCAATTACACCAGAGGATCGAGTTTTCCCCAACTTCGGGATTCGGGTTGGGTGTGGGAAGTCTGGTTCTTGGCCGCAGATGGGAGAGGATATTTCCAGCGCAGCAGAGCCGCCACCACGCCCTCTCCTCGTTCCTCTCCCCACTCCTGCGTCGCGGGGAGAGGACGCCGGTGCAATGCTCAAATCTCGGTCGTTGCAGCAAGATTTTCGCGTGATTATAGCGCGGACAAGGACGGGCCGATGTGGATTCCGAGTCGAGAGGTAGCATTTCCGCGAATGTTGCGTCACGTTTCGATCAGTCACCACGGCGGATTGGTCGGCGGCTTGTGTCCATCTTCGCCAATCTGCGATTCTCCTTTTGCATCGCGCGGCCGCAGCGTTTCTTTATTTGCTTGAGCCAATCAGAATGTTCACGGCTTGATCACGCGAATGGCCGCTCGAATTACCTGGTTGTTTTGCGGAACCCTGTTCGTGAGCGCGGGGCTGTTGTTCGCGGTGCAGCCGATGGTGGCCAAGATGTTGTTGCCGCTGCTCGGCGGATCGCCTTCGGTGTGGAATACCTGCATGCTGTTCTATCAGTGCGTGTTGCTGGCCGGATACGCGTTCGCGCATTGGCTGAGCCGGGAAACAACGGTTGGCCGACAGGCGGCGTTTTTCGCAATTCTGCTGTTGACCGGCACGGCGTTCCTTCCGTTCGCGCTGGGCAGTGGCGCGTTTGTCTCGATGCCTTGGGAATCATCGCCGACACCCTGGCTGCTCTACCGACTGTTCGCGTTTGTCGGTCTGCCGTTCTTCGCCCTATCGGTGACGTCGCCGCTGCTGCAACGTTGGTATTCGCGGACTAATCTTCCGGCGGCGGACAATCCCTATTTTCTATATGCCGCGAGCAATGCCGGGAGTCTGCTGGCATTGCTTGCGTATCCGTTTGTCCTGGAGCCGTTGCTGGGGGTCGCCGGACAGAGTCGCGCCTGGATGTATGGTTATTGGTCGTTGATTCCGTTTGTGGCGTTGTGCGGTTGGGTGGCGGTGAGGAAAAGCGACAACGCTGTGGTGGGAAGTTCGAGCAACCTTTCCCCTCACCCCAGCCCTCTCCCTCGGGGAGAGGGTGAAAACGGTGACGATCCCGGTATAATCTCCTGTGATGAGTCTCCGCCCCGGCTCGGCAATGATTCCCCCTCTCCTTGGGGAGAGGGCGGGGTGAGGGGGACCGCCGCCTTCAACACAGATTCGATCGACGCCACGCCTGAATCGCCACCCATTCATTGCCCAGCTCATGTGGCGCCGGGTACAGCAAGTCAGAGCCTCCTGACGTCGGCTGCTACGAAGAAAAAGGTGGCCGCCTCTAACGGGGCACCCGTCATCCGGGCCCAGTGGATCCTTTACGCGTTCGTGCCGTCGAGTTTGATGCTTGGTGTCACGCACTACCTGGCCACTGACATTGCCAGCGTACCGCTTCTGTGGGTGCTGCCATTGGCCTTGTACATGTTGAGCTTCGTCCTGGTCTTTGCAGAACGACAAGTCCTGCCGGCGAACTTTTGGCTTCGTGCGCTTCCGATTGGCGGAATCGCGGTGGTTTTCCTGCTACTCATGCAGGCGACCGAACCCCTCGGCATGATCCTGGTCGCCCACGTTACTTTTTTCTTCTGCGCCGCCATTGTGGGGCATGGCCGGCTCGCCGCATTGCGGCCGGAGCCGTCGCGATTGACGGAGTTTTATCTGTTTCTTTCAATTGGCGGCGCGCTGGGGGGACTGTTCAACGCGATTATCGCTCCGCAGATTTTCAACGGGATATGGGAGTACCCGATCGTTCTGCTGTTGGCCTGCGCAATCGGAGCGAACCAGCGCGAACCGGAGGCGGTCGATGCCGGGAGAGATCGTAATTTGCCGGACACGGGCGCGCCGGAAGTGCATTCAACTGCAAAAGTTGTCCGGGAAGTTTCAATTCTGAAAAAGTTCGAACCTCCTTCCCGCCCGCGATTCAAAACAACCGATTTGATTGCGCCGGCATTGCTGCTGGCGCAGACGTGGATTCTGATTCACGTGGTGGGAAATGATCTCGATGACCGGCCCGAGATCAAGGCGACCGTCCTGTTTGGCGTGCCGTTGGTGGTATGCTACGCGTTGTCTCGCCGACCGTTGATATTCGCCATCGCGCTCGCGGCGGTGTTCGGGATGGGATTGCTCGAGAATCGGCGAACGGATGAGTTGGTGTATGTGAAACGCAACTTCTTCGGCGTGACGCGGGTCGTGGCGGATTCCAAGGCGGGTCGCTACAAACTTTTCCATGGCCGCACCATTCATGGCAGTCAGTTCTCGACGAAAGCCCGGTGGGCCGAGCCGCTGGCGTATTATCATTACGGCAGTCCGATCGCCGATGTCCTTTCGGGCCTGCCGGATGGCGGCGGTCGGGTGGGTGTGGTGGGATTGGGCGCGGGCGCGTTGGCGGTGTATGCGCGACCGGGTGAACGGTGGACATTTTTTGAAATCGATCCGGCGGTGATCGAGGTGGCGAAAAGTTCGAAATATTTCACCTACCTGAACGAATGCACGCAGGGGACGGTGACGATACTCGAAGGCGATGCGCGGCTGCGACTGCGAGACAACGCAGCGACGGGTTATCGTTTGCTGGTGATCGATGCGTTCAGTTCGGACGCGATTCCGGTTCACCTTCTGACTCGGGAGGCGCTCGCGCTTTACCTTGGCAAGTTGAGCCCGCACGGGGTGGTGGCCTTTCATATATCAAATCGCTATCTCGATCTTGAACCAGTGCTGGCGGGATTGGCCACTGACGCCGGACTGCTCGCATTGATCTGCCGGGATACCTCGGTCACCAAGGACGACGTCGCGATGGGTCGGCTGGGATCGGACTGGGTGGTCATGGCGAGGACGGCGGAGGATTTGGAGCGAATTGCCGCGAAACCGCGTTGGCGTTTACCGGTCGCCAAGCCCGGATTGCCGGTGTGGACGGACGACTTTTCGAGCATCCTTCCCCTGGTGATGTGGTGATTCGAACAAGGCGCGGTTATCTCTTTTGCGAATCGCCGGATGGAGGAACCGGCGCCTGCATCGACGAATTGCCTGCATTGGTCGTCGGAGAATTTCTTAGTTGGAACTGTATGGCTCTATTGCAATAGAGCATTTCGGCACGAGCCTTAAAACATGTTGAGGGTGGCAGCCCAAATGCTTTCGTTGGAGGTAGTTATCTTGGGTAAACTCTCAATAAGATGAACCTCACCAGTCAATCGATTCCAATCCGGCATCTTGGCCGAAAAGCCTTCACGCTGATCGAAACAATGATAGCGGTGGCAATCGTCGGGATATTCTTTGTGTCGCTTTACACGGGAATTACCCAGGGCTTCGGGATCATGGCCAATACCCGTGAGAATCTTCGTGCCACCCAGATACTGCTCGATCGAATGGAGGAGATGCGTCTCTACAGTTGGGATCAGATCAAAACGTACGGCACTACGAACTCGTTCGTTCCATCGGCTTTCACGGAGGCGTTTTATCCGCGCACCACAAATTATTACGAGAGCACGGCCCAGATTGGCACGAGCAACGCATCGGGCGACTTCGTTTACTACGGCACGATCACTGTCACCAATGCCGGCCTGACCAACAGTTACAACACGAATATGCGCAAAGTAATTGTGACCCTCAGCTGGACCAATGGCGCGGTCGTTCGTTCGCATAGCATCAGCACATTTGTTTCCGAGTATGGAATCCAGAAATACATCTATTAAACACCGTCAGAGAAGCGGTTTTTCGCTGGTTGAAATGATGATTTCGATCACGATCAGCGCGCTCATTTTCACGGCCGTTGCCTACCTCGGCTTTTACAACGCGCGCAGTCTGGCCGCATTGACCAACTACGTGGACCTCGACCGAAATTCCAGGCACGCGCTTGATATCCTTTCACGGGACATCCGACAGGCTGACAAGTTGGCGTCTTTTACGACCAGTGAGCTGATCTTCAATACCGGCGGAGGAACCAACAATCTACGCTTCCTTTACAGTACGAATGGGGAGTTTGTCCGGATCGAAGGGACGACTCGCGAGGTCCTGTTGGATAAGTGTGACGAGATGGTCATGACGGTGTACGGGCGCAATACCATTTCAAACAACTTTGGCCAGTTTCCCACGACGAACGCCGCGAATGCGAAGTTGCTCAAGTTCAACTGGACATGCTCCCGGACGATCCTGGGCGCGCGGGTAAACACTGAGTCGGTCCAGTCCGCCAAGATCGTCATACGCAAACAAAACTGAGCCATCATGAAAATCAGCATAAATAGTAATTCGGAATCGGGCAGTGTCCTGCCATTGGCCCTGATCACCTGTCTCATCATCGGTATGAGTCTCGCGGCCTATCTGGATTTGACCGGGGCCCAACATCGGGCGGTGGTGCGGTCCGAAGGCTGGAACATGGCTATCCCATTGGCGGAGGCCGGATTGGAGGAAGCGATGACGCAAGCGTATCGCAACAAGGCCACCCTGTCAGCGGATGGCTGGAGCCTGGCCTCCAGTGGCCTGACACTGAGCAACGGTGTCACTCTGGCGGGGATTCAATACTACCGCTCGCGGACCATGGAATATGGCAGATATATCGCTGCGATTTCCGGAGACGCGTCCCCGATTATCACGGTCCAGGGCATCTTGCCATCACCCCTTGGCTCGGGGAACACCGTGCGAACGATTCAGGTGACAACCGCCGGGGGCGCCTTGTTTGCCCGGGGAATGGTGGCACTGGGAGACGTTACCTGGGTTGGTAACATTCTTTCGGACAGCTTTGATTCGTCGGATACGAATGCAAGTGTCAACGGCCGCTATAGCAGTGCGCTTCGGCTGGCGAATGGATCGGTCGGCTCGGTGACCGGAACATTTTCGATGGGTGGCGGGGTGGTTTATGGGAGCGCCAGCATCGGGCCGACGGGATCCTTTACCACAGGGTCCGGTGGAACGGTCGGAGACATTGCCTGGATAAGTTCTAACACCGGCGTTCAGACCGGACATTTTGCGAATGACCTGAATCTGTCGTTTCCCAGTGTCGAGGTCCCGTTTACCAGCGGATATACGATTCCCGGGGGTGGCTTCTACACCAATGTGACGCTCATCACCACCGCGACGGCAGTCACTTCCATTTCCTATCCCAGCCCGCTGCCATCCGGGGGCGTCGTCACGAACTACCCGTCCGCCTCCACTTATCCGACCGGCACGGCCTACCCGGTCACAACCAACGTGAATTCCACGGCCGTCACAACCGGCAAGGGGAAGAATGCTGTAACCTCCACGAGCTACACGACAAACTACACCTACTCCGAATTCATCTGGAACACCAACACGGTCACGACGAACACGACTTCAACCTATTACGATCACATTCTTTATACAGGTGATTATCAGTTGGCGAATATTTCCAACGGTG
>CALBIE010000651.1 GCA_937893495.1 uncultured Verrucomicrobiales bacterium
GTCATTGAAAATTCTGTTTGATAATTATTCGATTCTGTTTTTTATCGAACGCAGCAGGCCGGTGATCAGTTTGCCAGTTTGGATGCAACGACTTCGCAGTTGCAATGCTTCCCCGGCCGCAACCAGAGAGTAGTCATCCAACACGTATGACATCGACCGGACTTCACCGCAGGATCGGCGGGCAAAGTTGTAGAACTGACGTTTTTCTGCCTGGTGCAGTGATTCCCAGCCTTCGGCCAGATTGTTCATTATCGATTCTGAGGCCCGGCGAATTTGGTCGCACATTCCAAAGTCCCGGGGGAGAGGCTCGTTTCTGCAGAATCGATAAACCGTATTGGTAAGCTCCCTCGCCAGTTTCCAGGCTTCCAAATCTTCAAAATTCTCCGGCTTCGTCATTGGTGTATTCCCATCTTCCATCTTCCATTCCCAATCTTCTCAGTTTTAGAAGTAGCCTTGTTTCTTCCGGTCTTCCATCGCGGCTTCGGAAGCCTTGTCATCGGCCCGTGAGCCGCGTTCGGTGACGCGGGCGGCGGCCACCTCGGCGATGATGTCATCCACGCTGACCGCCGGTGATTCAATCATGCCGGTGCTGATCATGTCGGCGATGGTGCGCACGCGAACGATCAGGGTCTGACACTGCTCGGTGGGCTTCGGTCTCGCGCCTTCGTAAGGATCGGGTTGGGACGGATCGGTGTGCTCGGTCGGAATGGGCAGCCATTGGCCCTGGCGGCGGAAACATGCGCGCTCGTGGCTGAAGTAGATGTTGGGCACCTCCAGCTTTTCTTTACGGATGTATTCCCACACGTCCATCTCCGTCCAATTGGAGAGCGGAAAGACGCGCATGTTTTCGCCCGTGCTGACGCGGGCGTTGTAGAGATTCCAGATCTCCGGCCGCTGATTTTTCGGATCCCATTGGCCGAAGCCGTCGCGGATGCTGAAGAAGCGTTCCTTGGCTCGCGCTTTTTCCTCGTCGCGCCGCGCTCCCCCGATGCAACAGTCAAACCGAAACTCCTCGATGGCACCCAGCAGTGCCGGAATCTGCAACTTGTTGCGGCTGATCTCGCCCGGCGTGGGTGTGGCCGAACCATTGGCAATCGCCTGATCGACGGTGCGGACGTGCAATTTCGCGCTCAGCTCTTCGGCGCGCCGATCGCGAAACTCCAGCAATTCCGGAAACTCGTGGCCCGTCTCGATGTTGAGAAACGGCATGGGGATTTCAGACGGACGAAACGCCTTTTCGGCGAGACGAAGAATACAGATGGAATCCTTGCCGCCGGAAAAAAGAATGGCGGGTCGCTCGAACTCTGCCGCGACCTCACGCATGATGTGAATCGCCTCGGTTTCGAGATACGCAAGATGATCTAGTTGATAGGAGGACATGGTTGGGTCTGGGGTCTGGCAAATGGGGTCTGGGTTCTGAGTTCGGTGGCGCTTGGATTCAATTGCGGTTGCCAAGGGCACGTATCAATCCCGCAATCAGTCGCCCGGTCGTTCGCATTGTTCGTGCAGTTGTCTGTTTGTAGTTTCTGTGACGAAATGATTGTCGATCAGAATGTAGTTCATGGAGCGGACTTCTCCGCATGACCGGCGCGCGTAGTTGTATGCCTGGCGTTTCTCGCCTGTGTTCAGACTTTCCCAACCTTCGGCAACATTGTTCATTACTGAGAGCGCCGCTCGTTGCAGTTGATCCCTCAGCCCGAAGTCGCGGGACAACAAGCCCTCGCGACAGAGCGAATACACCAGATTCGTCAGCACGCGCGCCGAACGCCACGCTTCCGAGTTTTCAAACGGCTCGTTCATACCCTCGACCCAAGACCCCATCCCCTAGAGGCCAGACCCTGTCGCCGGGGCACTCGGTGACACATGCAAACCGCATTCGCGCTTTTCATCGGCCTTGACCGGATCAAAATAGTCCCACTCGTTGGGTAGATTGTGGTCTTTCAAGTACGCCTCCATGTCCGAGTCCGTCATGTTGAAAGCGGGATTGACCTTGAGCGTGTTGAAATTCGGGTCGTCCGCAACGATATCGAGACTGGCACGATTGGGATTCTGGACGCGGCGTAATCCGGTAATCCAGACCCTGGGTGCCAGCTCTTTCATACCGCGTTGGAACGGTTCCAACTTGGTCTCGTAACTGAACTGCTTGAACGAATCGCCATCGTCAGGGACGGGAATCTTTTCACCATGGAGTGCGTTCCAATGAGCCATAGTGATTTTTGGCGCATAGATTTCGACGTTGAGTTTCAGCTTCTCGATGACTTCGTGTGCGTGGCGGTAGGTGGCTGGCCGATTCCAGCCGCTGTCCATCCAAAGGACTTTCATATCCGGTTGGGCCTGGGTGCAGATGTGCAGTATTACTGCTTCGTACGGGCGAAAGTTCGTCGAAACAAGAGTCGTGCCTTCGCCGTATGCAACCGCCCATTTGGCAATGGCGTAGGGCGATTTACCACGCAGTTCTTCATTCCATTTTTCAATTTGTTCAGGGGTAGCCATAGAAATTAATCGTGACGAAACAAGTCGTCGGAATTCAGGAGTTGATTCGAATCGCCCGGTCTAATTGGTCGCTGCTTCCTCTTTCCAGAGAACGCGCTCGACCCAGTCGCCAAATCGTTCGCCCTCAGTACGCTCTTTGGCGAAGCGCTGGAAGACTGGACGAAGTTCGTTAATCATTTCCGGGTCTTTAACTCTGTCCTTCCAGACGCGGTTCAGTCGGGTGCCACTGAGATTGCCGCCAAACCAAACCTGGTAGGTCCCGGGCGAGCGACCGACGAAACCGATTTCCGCCATGTACGGGCGGGCGCAGCCATTGGGGCAACCGGTCATTCGCACAATAATTTCCTCTCCGCCGATCCCCACTTCATCGAGAAGCGTCTCGATACGATCGAGCAGACCGGGCAGATACCGTTCGGATTCCGCGAGCGAAAGTCCACACGTTGGGAGCGCCGGGCAGGACATCGCATTGGCATGCAGTGGTGTCGCCTGGTTTTCCCGGGCAACGCCGTTGTCGGACAGAATTTTGGAGATCGCGTCCTTATCGGCATCAGACACATTTGCCAGAATCAGGTTCTGATTGGCCGACAAGCGAAATTCGATCGCGAACTGGTCCGCGATTTGTCGCAGCGCGGATTTAAGATTGCGACCCTCTGCGTCCTTGATGCGTCCAGATTCCACGAACAGGCCGAAAAACCAGTTGCCATGCACATCCTTGTGCCAACCGTAGAGGTCGCCCTGTTTCTCGAGTTGATATGGTCGGGCATCCTCGAATTTTTTCCCCACGCGTTTTTCAACTTCGGTGCGGAACCATTCGACGCCCTTTTCCTCCAGCACATACTTGAGTCTCGCGTGCTTCCGGTTGGTGCGATCACCAAAATCGCGATGCACCGTCAAAACTGCCCGGGAGAATTCCTCGATATCATCCGACTTGATAAAACCGATGACGTCGGCCAGGCGAGGGTACGTCTCCTGCTGATTATGCGTACGGCCCATTCCACCACCGGCCGCGAGATTGTATCCAACGACCTTGTCGTTTTCGACGATGGCGATGTACCCGAGGCATTGCGTGAAGACATCGATATCGTTCAACGGCGGGAGGACAAGCCCGACTTTGAATTTGCGCGGCAGATAGGTTTTTCCGTAAAGCGGATCTTCGAACGACTTGTTCTCTTCAGACTCGAGATCGAGTTGAACGCCATCGATCCAAATCGCATGATACGCCTTTGTCTGCGGAGTCAGGGCGGTCATGATTCGCTTGGAGTCCTCGAACACGGTTTCCCGCGCCTTGGTGTAGGCCGGCGTGGGTGGAGCCATCACGTTTCGATTCACATCGCCACAGGCGGCCAGCGTGGAGAGCAAAGAGTCGTTGATCGATTTGATGAGTTGCCGCACCCCACTCTTAAGCACCCCATGGAATTGAATGCTTTGACGGGTGGTAACTCGCAGGGTGTTGTTACCGTATTTGGACGCGAGGTCATCGAAGACCTGATACTGAGCCGAGGTCAGCACGCCGGCCGGGATTCGTCCCCGTACCATGAGCATCCAATGTTTACCCTGCTTCCGGGTGTCGCGGTCATCCTGCTGATAGATACCGTGAAACTTCAGGAACTGTTCGTCATCCTTATCAAAACTTTCGGCCTCCGGGTTGTCGATGGTCGCCGAAATATTTCCGGCCAGGGTCGGAATTGCCGTCTTGATGATTTCGTTATGCGTGAGTTTATCGGCCATTTCTTTAAGTTGAGTCAAATGATTAAGTTGATAATGTTAAACTTTTGTGCGCCTGTCAAAATAAATTTTCCGGTACCCGCCGGTCTCGGGGCCAAGCGTTGAGACTTGTCGGGGGCGAATCGTTACCTGACTCTCCCTTTTATGTATCCAGGAAATCTGTCGGAACGAGAAAAAACGGTTTTCTGGGATTTGGCGACCTATTAAGCGCCAGTCTGGTGTAATAAACCGCTCATTCTCCTTTGCACATTATTGGGCCTCAGCGATGGCATCTGGTATTCGGCTGCTCCTTCCTATTACCGGGCGACCATTCAAATCGATACCGAAGGCAGAGTCTGCCACCATGGTACTCACCTGATTGAAAACTGCCCGGACCCAACGCGTCATCTCCACCGGATCAAAACCCAAATCCCTCGCGACAGAAAGTTTTAGGGACCTGCGAACGCTTCTTGCTTGAATCATTTGCGTTGGCGTCCTTACAGTCGCGCCACACATTCTGCCGCTCCGATTGGCAGTTTTTTTGTCCGAACGAAATAACATCGCACGCGGTGAAAATATTCAGCGGAACCTCCAATCGGCCACTGGCGCAGGCAATCTGCGACAACATTGGCATACCCCTCAGTAATTGCACCATTGACGCATTTCCCGATGGCGAGACGTTCGTCAAAATCAACGAAAATGTGCGTGGAGAAGACGTCTTTATTGTCCAGTCTACCTGCCCCCCCACCAACCATCACCTGATGGAGATGTTCATAATGATGGACGCTCTCAAGCGGTCAAGTGCCCGGCGCATTACCGGGGTCATGCCGTTTTATGGCTACGCGCGGCAGGATCGAAAAGACCAGCCCCGGGTGCCCATCACCGCCAAACTGGTGGCGAACTTGATCGTGGCCTCGGGCGCTGATCGGGTATTGACGATGGACCTGCACGCACAACAGATTCAGGGCTTCTTCGACATCCCGGTGGATCACCTCTACGCCTCTCCGGTTACGTTTGCTTATCTGAAGAAAAAGAATTTGAAGGATCTGGTGGTCGTCAGCCCGGATGTGGGCGGATTGAAGATGGCACATGCCTATTCGCAAATGCTCAGTGCGGATTTGGCCATAGTCGCCAAGCGGCGTAAAAGCGCCAGCGAAGTCGAGACAATGGCGGTCATCGGTGAAATCGATGGGAAAAACGTGCTGTTGGTGGATGATTTGACGGAGACGGCCGGGACCCTGGCAACGGCGGCGGCCGTGCTCAAGAAGAACGGTGCCAAACAGATTCTAGCCACGGTTTCTCACGCAATTTTGAATGATTTGGGAATCGATCGGTTGAAAAAATCGGCTATTGACGAACTGATCACAACTGATACAGTCCCGCGCCCTGCGATAGATGGGTTGAGAATTACGACTCTGTCCGTAGCGGGCCTGCTTGGTGAAGCAATCAAGCGAATCCATAACAACGCGTCAGTGACGTCTTTGTTTGAATTTAAGGGCGGACGCACTAGCTAGGCAGACCTGGCCGGGAGTCCGAAGTAGCGATTTAAACATGAAATCTGTAACATTATCCGTGCGACTACGGACGGCAACACGCCGTTCGGCAGCCAAAAAACTTCGTTCCGAAGGCCGCATTCCGGCCGTCATTTACGGCAAAATTGCCACTCCCCAGGCGCTTGATGTTGACCGCAAAGAGTTTGAAAAGATGCTTCAACACGCCGGGAGTGAACATTTCGTCCTGGATCTTGTGATAGCTGATGATCCCCGGCCGGACCGTTTCGCTCTCTTGCAGGAAGTCCAGCACAACCCCTTAACCGGTTCGATTCTTCACGTCGATTTCCATGAGGTTCGCCGAGACGAGAAGGTCGAAGTCGAGGTGCCCGTTGAGGCAATCGGTGAAGCGGTTGGTGTCAAAACCGGTGGCGGAATTCTCGAACACGTTTTGCATAACCTCCACGTTCGCTGCTTGCCTGGCGACCTGCCGGCCGCAATTGTAGTGGATGTAACTAATCTGGTTTTAGGCCAAAGCCTCCATATCGGAGATATCGTTCCACCCAAAGGTGTCGAAATTCTCGGTGAAAAAGAACTTTCCGTATTCAGCATCTCAGAGCCGCGTGCTCTGACTTCTGAAACTGCGGGAGAGGTCGCTGCTGAGGAAACGAAAGAACCGGTAGCAACTAGAGAAAAGTCTACCGAGAAGAAGCCTGACGACAAGAAGGACTAAAGTTCTTCAAGCCGGCCTGAGTCAGCTGCCGGCCGACGAGCGAATGGGTGATTCCGCCAAATGGATATTCCCTTTCTCATCATCGGACTTGGCAACCCGGGGCGCGAGTATGAACGCACGCGCCACAATGCCGGGTTTCTGCTGACGGACCGTTTGGCTGACGATTGGCACGGCGTCTGGCAGACCGAGAAGAAGTTTCGGTCGCGGGTGGCCAGAGCGGACACTGACGGTGGACGCGTCCTGTTGGTCCAGCCGCAGACGTATATGAACGTGAGCGGCGAAGCGGTCGGACCGGTGCAAAAGTTTTATCGAGTGCCGCCGGAAAAGATGCTGGTGGCGGTGGACGATGCGGATTTGCCGCTGGGCAGTATCCGGTTACGACCGGGTGGCAGCAGTGGCGGGCATCACGGTCTCGAATCGGTCGAGCAACATATCGGGACCCGGGATTATCCGCGTTTGCGATTGGGTATCGGTCGGACGGACCGGGAAAAGCGAGAAATCGCCGGGCATGTGCTCGGGCGGTTTTCGGTCGAAGAATGGGCTTTGTTCGAGAAAGTACTTGAACAAGCGGTGCGGCAGGTGAACTGCTGGTTGCGGGAAGGCGCGGAAAGTGCAATGAGTCAATTTAACGGCCCGATGGCGGGCCAAAACACGAAGGAATAAATGTGAATCGTTACGAAGGACTGTTCATTTTGAACACGGCGGACCGCGAGGAAAGCATACAGGATACCGTCGATAAACTGACGGCCGACATCACGGGTGCCGGCGGCAAGGTCGAAACTGTCCAGAAGATGGACAAAAAGGCGTTTGCCCGCGTGGCAAACAAAAAGAACACAGCGGGGTTCTATGTGAACATCGTTTTTCAGGGAACACAGGAAATCATGCAGACGCTCAAGGGCAAGTTCGACATGGGCACTGAAGTCTTCCGTGTACTCTACACACGCTTGCCGGACGTCGAGAAAACTGCGTAAGCTCCACCACCATGGCCAGTTTTAACAAAGTCATCCTCATGGGGAACCTGACACGGGACCCGGAGTTGAAATACACACCCAAGGGCACCGCCATCGCCAAGATCGGCCTAGCGGTCAATCGGGTATGGCGCACCGACACCGGTGAGCAGCGTGAGGAAGTGACCTTTGTTGATGTTGATATCTTTGGTCGTACCGCTGAGAACGTCGGCCAGTATATGCGCAAAGGGCGCCCCATCCTGATCGAAGGCCGGCTCAAGCTCGATCAATGGGATGACAAAAACACCGGCCAGAAACGCAGCCGAATGGGAGTTGTGGCCGAGACGGTGCAATTCCTGGGGAGTGGCCAGCGAGACGATGGCGACTCCGGCCCTCGACCAGACTCCGGTCCGCGACCAGACAGCGGTCAGCGAACATCACCCCGACCAACGCCGCCGGCCGATGATGACGCGCCGCCGCCGGATGACGACGATGTCCCCTTTTAATTTCAATCCGCCCATTTTTCAGAACGGGCGCGACCGACTATCACGAATTAATTCAACCCGGATTTAGTTATGGCAAAAGCAGATGTAATTCTTTTGAAACCCGTCGAGAATCTCGGCGCCGAATCGGACCTCGTTTCCGTCAAGGCCGGTTACGCTCGCAACTATCTCATTCCTCAGGGCATCGCAGTTCCCGTGACGCAGGCGAATCAACGCCGCATTGAGGCACTCCAAAAACGCCGCACTGATCGCGAAGCCTACGAGCTCGAGCATGCTCGGGAACTCAAGGCCGGCTTCAGCAAACTGAAGCTTATGATGGCCGTTCGCACGGGCGACGACGGCAAGTTATTCGGCTCCATCACCACACATCACATCGCCGACGAACTCGCGAGCCAGTTTGAAATCCATATCGACCGCCGCAAGATTGATATCGGCAAACCGATCAAGGTCATGGGCGAGTACGATGTGGACATGGCCCTGCACGCCGACGTGCATGCCACCCTCAAGGTGGTGATCACGAGCACCAATCCTGAAGCCAAACTTCCTGAACCGAAGAAGGAAGAACGGAATGACGCCGGAGACGACCGGGGCCGGCCTCGCCGGCCAAGGGCTCCGCGAAAGGACGACGCTGCGGACGCTGAAAAGGCCTGACCGATAGCACTTACAATATAGCAAGGTAGGCTTGCGCCTGCCTTTTTTTGTTGTAGCGCAGGCGTCTCGCCTGCACCACGCCTCCGATTGCGAACCGAGGCAATCTACTCATCCGCCGCCGTTTCAGTCTGGCGGAAGCTTCGTGCAGAGTGTACGCCTGCGCGACGATCCAGCGCGGTAGGGTAATCAAATTGCGCCGACTACTGGTTCGCCACCGCTATTGGGGGAACAACATCTTTACCAGTGTTTCACCGGTCGCTTTTTGCTGCTCTTTGACTCGTTCGCGAAGTTCAGCTGTAGTGGACTGCTGAACGCTGCCATCGGCCAGTACGATGTTGCCGGAGATTTCATGGTGCGCGAAGGGACCATTACCTCCCCCTGTCACCCACCGCCAGTTCCCGGCGGCATTGCGCGAATACTGGACACCTTTGGCTTCGGGTTGATTGGCCAGATCGGAGGCGCTGCCCGTCCATCGAATGTTGGAGTCCACCGACAGGATTGCATTCGGAACGGATTCGTCCGCATCGATTCCGATGGCGTAGGAAACCGCACTATCCCGGCCGACGGTTGGGTAACTGGCGGTGGCCCAGTCCCGCGTCCCCGGCACATGATCGGAAGTCAGGAATCCGACGTCGGGCGTCGTTGACCAGTCGCTTGCTCCGGAGTTTTTCTTCGCGCGGTCACCCCGGCACAGCAGCACCTTTGGTGTGCCTAGTTCGTTCGAGAGCACGAGAAACATGGCATACGCGGCGTTCGCACCCGCAGTCGTTTTCGAAATGTCAACTCCGTCGATGATGATTCCCGGTGAAATTTGAGCGGGAAACTTGTCGTCATTGTCATTGGCAAACACTTTGAACGCGAGGCCGATCTGTTTCAGATTGTTTACGCACTTTATTCGGGCACCTCCGCAGCGCGTGGGCTTGGTAATAGCCGGGAGCAATAGTCCGATCAAGATTACGATAATCGATACCAGGGTAAGCACCTCAACGAGCGTCATCGCTCGAGTCAGACGGGGAGATGGCTGTATTTTCATGGCGTGTGGCAAATGGTTTCGGGAATAAATCAACCTACGCCCTGTCCTCATCGCTGACTATCCCTACGATGGTTGGTTTATTTAGCCTACTTTCGAAGGATGCGATTCACGCCATTCGTATGGCTCGCCAACAATACTTTCAGCGACTGACCGAACCGGCAAAGACCCGTAGCGCAGGTTTCCCAACCTTCCGACTTGAGCAGAGCGAAAGGGATTGCCGCAGGTAAGGTCCGCAGGACCGGAGGCGCGAAGCGACAGAGCCAATCGCGGACTTCCAAGTCCGCAGGGCGCCGAGGGCACGCGGCGCATTGGCAGCATATGCAGGTTTGGAGGACTGCGCTCCGCCCGACTCGGAGGCCCGCGCCACGACATCGCGTATCGAACGACGTGAGCCCGGAAGCAAAGGCTTGATCTCCACACGACTCGCCGAAATGATGCCGCAATCCTATGCAAAGACTTTCGCTTTTCATTACTCTCTTCGTTAGCGGACTTCAAATGACCGCCGCGGAGTTACTGCCGCACTGGCTGTCAACAGATGGACCCGAAGTAGCGGATGGCAATTCCGTTCTGCGATCGCAATTTCACATTTCGTCACCGATCAAATCCGCGGAATTGCGCGGGGTCGCGGATTTCTGCCGCGCCAGGATTTTGATCAATGGAGAAATGATCTCTGAGGTGGAAAGTTATGGACCAGTATTTCATTTGGACGTCGCGCGACATCTCAAACCAGGCGACAACACCATCCATTTAATCGCGACCGATGAAGCGGGGCCGTCCGCGGTTTTCGCGCAGCTCAAAATCACCCATGCGGGCGGCAAGGAGACCGTGATTAATTCGGACTCGCGGTGGACTGTTCTCCACAATGTATCGCCGACGCGCGGCCATACGGACTTCGGCGATCGCGGATGGAAGGCGGCACGGGATGTGGGGCCGATCAACCCGGACTATTGGGATCTGGCGGGCCACGGAATCCAGGTGGGCGTGTATGACGATTACGAGCAATGGCAGGACGCGAAAACGGCGAAAGCGGGAACGCCCCCATCGCAATTTCAGTTACCTGCGGGTTTTGAAATTGAATTACTGCGCTCGGCATTGCCCGAAGAGGATTCATGGATCGCGATGGCGATTGACGCGAAGGGACGCATCATCATCGCGCGGGAAAAGAAGGGTCTGCTGAGAATGACGTTGCCGACGAAACGCAACGGCGCGATGGGCGCGGAAGTCGTCAACGAAGACGTGGCTGAGATTCGCGGCATCGTGGTTTCCGGCGACTCAGTCTATGTCAACTCGAACAACCACAATCTGCGCCAGGAACCGCGCGACCGCCGCGGCGGACTCGTCCGCCTGCGCGACACGAATGGCGATGATCAATTCGACGAGGTAAGCGTTTTGGGTGAACGCACGGAAACTGGCGGACATGGCCGCAACGATTTGGTGCTCGGGCCGGATGGTAAACTCTACATGATTGGCGGTGACTCGGTTTCCGTGCCAAAGAACGCCGTGGACCTTGCACCATCCGTCGCACCGATTCTGCCGGGTGACGACTTCCCGAATGGGCATGTCATCCGCACGGACCGGGAGGGCAAGGTGTGGGCACTGGTCTGCAAAGGATTGCGCAATCCGTTCGGGATCGATTTCAACGAGCATGGCGAAATGTTCACCTATGACGCCGACGCGGAATTCGATATGGGCTCTCCGTGGTATCGACCCACTCATGTCCGGCATCTCGTCACCGGGGCGGACTACGGCTGGCGGCGGGTAACCAATCGATGGCCGCCGTATTACCCCGACCACGCCGACGAGCCGCCGGTCACGCTGAACGTCGGCAAGGGTTCGCCCACCTCGGTAAAGTTTGGCACCCGCAGCAAATTCCCCGAGCGATATCGGAAGGCATTGTTCGTGATGGACTGGACCTACGGGCGAATCTTCGTCGTTCACATGGCACCGCTCGGTGCGAGCTACGCCTGCAAGCCAGAGGTTTTCCTGCGTGGTCGCCCGGCGAATGTGACCGATCTCGAGTTCGGCCCGGATGGCGCGCTTTATTTCGTCACTGGCGGACGCGGAACTCAATCAGGATTGTATCGGGTTCGTTACACGGGTGACACCGGAATGGTCCAGAACATTGATCCCAAACAACCCGGCCGCCCCCCCCCCCCCCCCCCCCCCCCCCCCCCGGGGGGGGGGGGGCCGCGGGGGGGGGGGGGGCCCCCCCCCCCCCCCCCCCCATCCCTCTCCCCCGATGGGGGAGAGGGTGCCCGAAGGGAGGGTGAGGCCCCCTCCCGACGCACTACTCCGCATGAGAAGGCACGAAGCGCCCACGCTGAAAAGGCACGGAAGATTCGTCGCGAGTTGGAAGCGATTGGAAAGGACGCGTTATCCGCCGATGTGGAACGCATCGTGCGGCATCTCGGCGACCGCGATCCGTGGCTGCGCTACGCGGCGCGGACGGCGCTGGAAAAACTGCCGCTGAAGGAGCAGGCACAAATCGGTAAGCAGAACTTGAACGACTCCGCGCGCATCAGTTTTCTGACCGCACTCGTGCGAAGTGAATCGGGCTTTGACGCGCGCCAGATTGTCAGCCGATCGATAGCCATCAGGTGGTCCGGACTGACAGCGAGCGATCGACTGGCGCTTCTGCGAGTGATCGAGATAGTGCTGATGCGCAACGAATCCGATCTGGCCGCGCCATTGCAGTTCGCGTTGCGCAGTTACCTGAACCCGGCGTATCCGGTCGGAGATGTCGTCATCGATCGCGAACTGGCTCGATTGCTCGTGGCGCTGAACGAGCCGACAGCGGTTCTGAAAACGATGACCCTGCTTGATGTCGCCGCCGACCAGCACGACCGCTTTCATTATCTGCATGTTCTGCGCGAAGCGCGCACGGGATGGAGCGACGACTTGCGACGACGGTACTTCAGCGCCTTGCGGCAGACGGATGAGTTTCGTGGCGGAGCGGGACTGACGAAGTTTCTGAAGCAAGTCCGCGACGATGCACTCGCTTCCATCGCGGATGGGAAGCAGCGCGAACAGTACGCGGCGCTTTTTAAGAAGCCGGAGGCACCGAAGGTCGATTTCGCCAAGCTGATGGCCAGCCGACCGTTCGTGAAGGAATGGAAAATGAATGACCTCGCCGTGGCGGTTGCCACTTCTGCGGGCCAACGCAATCTGGCAAACGGCAAGAAGCTGTTCGGTGCCGCCGCGTGCATATTGTGCCATCAATTGGGCGGCGAAGGCCGCGTGTTTGGTCCGGATCTTACCGCAGTGGCGGGCCGATTCAGCCGGAGGGACATCCTGGAATCCATTCTCGATCCATCGAAAGCCGTGGACGAGAAATACCTGAACGTGACCGTGGAAACGCTCGACGGCGAATCGCACACCGGCCAGATCGTGATGCAGGGTGATTACCGCAAGCCGGTGCTCAGGCTGGCGACCAATCCGTTTGAACCCGAAAACCTGCTGGAGATTCCCAAGGTTCAGATTCGCGAGCACCGCGTCTCTAATATTTCCGCCATGCCATCTGGCTTGCTCAACAGCCTGTCCAAGGACGACATACTTGATCTGCTCGCCTACATTGAGTCCGGGGGCCGGTAGCGGGGGCGAATTTCATCGAAACGATTCGTGCGCATGACCGCTCCAGGCTGGAGGGGGACATTGCCGAAGGCCACATGAGCTGCTCCTTGATTCATCTGGCAAACGCGTCGTATCGGCTGGGACGCACGCTGGATTTCGATCCCCGTTCGCCGCGATGCCCGAATGACAAGGACGCTAATGCGATGTTAAGCCGGGATTATCGCAGCCCGTTTGTAGTGCCGGAAAGCGTGTAGATCTGCGCTGGTCGTGGTATTAGCAGCGCTCGTTGAAAAGCGGCGTGAGGTTTTGGAAAAAGGCCGAACTGCGGGTGATCGGCAGCTACTCTGCCGGGATAATTCCCCAGCCTTTGAAAAGGTGATTCAGAGCCCTTGAAATTGCCCGTCCGCCAGGAGTTTTTCAATTTGACGGCTCAAGGAATCTAACCGGTGAAAATGGATTTCCATTTGGGGGTGATCAGGCAGATACACGCGGCTATCCTTGAGGATCTTTTCTTCGACTGCTTTGCGCTGCTTTTGGAGCTCAGCGAGATGAGTAGCGCGTGGATCGACCGAAGTTTCCGGCGCCGAATGATCCTCCTTGCCGGGTATTTTGCAACCAGCCGCGAAGCCCATTAGCGCAACCCCCAGGCCGAAAGAAAAAACCTTATTCATGATGGGACGAAGAGTATTGATCGTGGATGGTGGATCAAGGTGAATTGACGGGCGGCCATTGCCAGACGAGATGAGGCTTCACGTCATATTCGTAATCCCTGTAGGAAAAGTAGTATGGGCTCAATCCGATCTTTTCAGCCAGTTGGTTGGCCTTGGTATAGAATTCCCTTTTTCGCTCTGAAATCTCAGGGGATCCCAGCCGAGCACCGAACGACCAAATCTTCCCGTCTGGTGCGTAGATCAGGGTTGTCCCGGTCCCTGCCACCACCGAACACAATTCGAGAGGATACAGCATTTGAAGCAGAGGTGAAACCCCTTTGGTTGCCCGACCGATCCCGAGTTGGCCATAAAAATCATTGCCGCACGACCACCATGAGCCGTCGCGTTTCTTTACCAGGATGTGGCTTTGACTCGAAACGATCTCCACCCAATCCTTGGCTGAACCAATTCTGGAGAATGATTCGGCGTCCATACTGGGGGTATATTCTGTAATAAGTGTGGCATAAATACCATGGATCCAGAGTGAATTGTCTGATTTCAGGGCAACCACGAATAACGTTCCTGACGCGATCGCCACCCAGTTTGTGTCAGGGGAAATCTGAGCCGGAGTTGCGTCAGCCTCGGGTGTAGTAAACATGGTCGTGGGTCGTACGCCCCACCGCCAAATAGTTCCGTCTTCCCGCAGGCCATAATTGCGGGGGAAACTTGCCGATGCATCTTTCCATTTTGCACCTTCGAGCACCTGAACGAGATTGGTGATCGGACTACCGATATACCCCTGACCGAGTTCGCCCCATTTATTCTCACCCATTGCCCATAGAGAACCATCTTGCTTTAGAGCCAGGACATGATGCATCCCATTCACAGAGATTTCCGACCAATCC
>CALBIE010000652.1 GCA_937893495.1 uncultured Verrucomicrobiales bacterium
TCGATAAATCGTTTTTGCGGGCGCCTCGAATCGGGGTGCCTTTTCTTTTTTTGGGAATGAGTTTTGACTCAGTCCGGGTGAATTGCTAAAAACTCGCCTCGATGTTTCTTATGCCGCTCTTTGGTGCTTTGACTGCCAGGGGACGGCATTTTCTCTTTAATCATTCAAGTGTGGTGGAGTTGACTCATGGCTAAGGCAAATACAGGAAAATTAAAACCGAAGTATGGACGCGTGTTGCTCAAACTCAGCGGCGAGGCGATGGGCGGTGAAAAGGGTTTTGGCATCGATCCAGAAACGGTCATCAGCATGGCTGGCCAGATTAAGCAGGTGCGGGCACTCGGGGTGGAATTGATGATTGTGGTTGGCGGCGGCAACATCTTTCGCGGCACGTTCGGAAGTGAACGAGGCATTGAGCGATCCACCGGCGACTATATGGGAATGCTGGCGACGGTCATCAACGCGCTGGCACTGCAGGACACTTTGGAAAAGGAGGGCGTGGCAACCCGGGTGCAGAGTGCCATCAGCATGACCCAGGTGGCCGAGCCGTTTATTCGTCGTCGGGCCGAGCGGCATCTGGAGAAGGGCAGGGTGGTCATCTTTGCGGCGGGCACTGGGAATCCCTATTTCACGACGGACACGGCGGCGGCGTTGCGGGCGAATGAAATGGGCGTGGACGTTTTGCTCAAGGCGACGAAGGTCGATGGTATTTATGACAGCGATCCCGTGAAAAATCCCAGGGCAAAACGGTATTCCCGCATCCGGTATGCCGAGGCGCTTCAGAAGCAGTTGAAGGTAATGGATGCGACGGCCTTTGCGCTCTGCCAGGACAATGCCATGCCAATCATCGTTTTCGATCTTTTCAAGAAGGACAACATCAAGAAGGTCGTGACCGGTAAGAAGGTGGGGACGCTCGTGACGCTTTGAACCGGCGGCTTGAATACCTGCATCGTAAGGGTTGCCAAAGCCGTTTTCATCCACTAATAACTCGCATCACTTATGGCCTTTGAAGAAACATTGCTGGAATCAGAAGAGAAGATGGAGAAGAGCGAGGAGCACGTGCTTCACGAGTTTTCCGGCGTTCGCACCGGCAAGGCGTCTCCCGCGCTGGTAGAGAATATTTCGGTGGACGTTTATGGTTCGCCCATGCGAATCAAAGATGTCGCTTCCATTACCTGTCCGGAATTGCGGCAGTTGCTGATCCAGCCGTGGGATGCCTCGACCACGAGTCCAATCGAAAAGGCCATCCAGAAATCCAACCTCGGATTGACGCCTTCCGTGCAGGGAAAGTTAATCAGGATTATCCTGCCGGACCTGAGCACCGAGCAGCGCGAAAAGTTTGTGAAAGCGGTCAAGGCCATGGCCGAGCAGGGCCGGGTGGCGATTCGGCAGATCCGTCGGGATGCAATGGAGGCTTTGAAGAAGGAAGGCAAGTCGGGCGTTTCCGAGGATGAGTTGAAGGGGGCTGAAGGCGAGGTCCAGACGCTCACGGATAAATTCATCAAGATTATCGACGAGCATCTTAAATCCAAGGAAACGGAAATCATGACCGTTTAAGCACGGATGATCGGGCGGTTTGGGCCTGGTTCAAATGAGCCGGGCCATTTTTTTTAAAAACAGGCTGGCCCGTTGACCAACCGGTGTTAGTTTCTCCGAATCATTCGCCGTCCGGGCGAGTCGATTAATGAAGCACGACGATATGGAAATTCTAATCAAGACGCCCAAAGAAATGTTTGAGGAAAAAATCCTCGAACTCTGCCAGACGATTGCCGACCACAAGGACTTCAAGGAGATGTGCGGGAGCATCAACAAGTTCATGGAGGACGAGAAAGGCAAATATGAATTTCAGATGCTGAACGAAATGGGTTCCCTCCTGCAGCAGAAACAGCAGGTTGGAGGCGAGGTTACTGAAGAAGAAATCGGGCGATTCGAAGCGCTGCGCGACAGTGTGACCGGCAATGAAGAGGCGATGAAATTCATGGCCTCTCAGGAGAAAGTCCAGAAGATGCAGGACCACATTTTACGCCACATTCAAAAAACTTTCGAACTTGGTCGGGTCCCGACTGATGAGGAAATGCAGGATGGCATGTGTTGCGATTGCACCTGCGGATTTGAAGATTCGGAACCGGAACAGAATTAGACTGCCCGGGCAGCAGCGATAATTTCGCGTCCAAAATGTGTCGGCTGGACCTGGCACTGTGGCTCACTCCAATAGCAGCACGTAAAGTGCGTCCTCTGGTGCCGTGAGGCTGCCGTTCGCTATTTTCACTTCACCCGTCTTCAGAAAATTGGCATCAAGCACCTCGCTGCGGGTGATCCGCTGATTCTTAATGTTCAGGTTCAGATCAGCTTTCGCAATGTTCCAGGGTGGTCCGCCCAGGGAGACGATTTGTTTGTTCTCGCCACGGGTTTGGGTGCGCCAACCGTAAGGGCGGCTGGTGGTCCCGATTTGCACCAGAATCTGCCGTGACTCGGTCAGGTCTTGTCCGTCCAGGGAAACCGCGAGTACGGTCACGTATTCGTTTCGACAATTAATGGAAAGAGCGGATAAATCGATTTTCCGCCCACTGATAAAACCAGTCACACCCTGAGCCCTGGGCGCATCGAGGGTGCAGACACCGGCGCTGACATCCCACTTCAATTCTCCCGTCTGACTCGTCACCGTGCCGTTTCGGGAATCAATTTCCACGGCTTTACTTTTCGCCGGGTCACTCGCGTAATGCACTTCAACCGGTCCGGCGAGATAGGCCAGAGGATTCATCGATGTCTTTACCGACGATAATTGGTTGAAGGTTCCCTGATCTCGATTCGGATCGTAACCGGCATCCTCGACCGCGAGTGGTTTGCGACGATGCCAGAGATCATCAAGGGAACGATGTTCGCTTAGAACCGGATCGGCACGGCGGACATAACCTTTACGAAATAAGATCGCGGCAGCCGGGAATTGCCCCGCCAGCATCGGGGTATTCATCTGCCACTTGCCCATCGGGCTGGCATAGCCGGATTCGCCCATCGAAAACCAGTAATACGCATCGAATCCGATCAGGGCGCTGTAAGCGGCCACCAGAAAAGGGCCTTCCGATTGATACTTCAATGGAGGCACCCAGGAACTCTCGGAAATGATGAATGGCTTGCCCTCCGGCATTTTCACAGCCAGCGGAAATCGTCGTGGTTGGCGCAGGACCGATTGATTTGAAAACAGATCTCCCTTGGTGATCGCGTAACCGGATTTGCGGCGGTCCGATGGGTTGACGTGCGAGCCGCCATTGAAATAGCGATTTGCCCCGACCACGTCGTTGGCGGTGTAGCTCCAACGTTCGATATCGTAGAGCTTTGCCGCGTTGGCGGTGTGCCAGTTTCCGGCGTTGATCAGGTGCTTGCATCCAAGGTCTTCGCGGAGAAAACGTTTCATCCCGGCGTTAAAGTCGAACATCATTCGACCATAGAATTCCAGTTGATCGGCATAGCGATTCTGTTGAGCTCCCTGTGCGTTTTGAGTCAAATGCCAGACGGAGAATAATCCCATTTCTTTGCCGCTCGCGTTGTCGGCTTGATGACGTGAATTCCCTGTCCCCCACGCGGAAGCAGCGGCGGCAATCGAGCCATGTTTTTTCACGAGGAAATCATGAAACTTTTTCCGCAAATCACGACGCGCATCGCCTTTCACCGACTGCAGGGTATAGAAGAGCAGGCTGTCTTCATTCTGTAATTGGAGCAAAGCCACTGCGGGGTCCTGGGCCAGCGGAATGCCGGTATGGGGATTTTTTTCGGTCAGAAGTTTACGCCACCACGTTTTGTATCCCTGCTGCAATCGTTCATCCCAAAACAGCATTCCCGTCAGATTGCTCCCTCCCGGATTCGGCAGACCCAGTGATGAACGCCACTTGGAGGCCACGGCCCAATACGGTGAGATGGTTGTGTAGATTCCTTCTTCCCGCATGGCGGCAACCAGTCTCCAGATTTGATTGATTTCTTCCGTGTCCACGTCTTCCAGTCGCGCATCATTGCGTTTGGAGAGCAGGTGACTGTGTGAACGAACCATGTTCACGCCCCGCCGGGCCAACCAGCGGGCATGATAGCGCAATGCATCCAGATCCCGGGTGCGTTGATGAAACCCGGTGTTGACCGCCCAGAAACGAATCGGTTTTCCGCTACCGTCGATGAAATCTCCGTTCTCGTCGTAATTGACGAATCCATTGATTCCCGCCGTCTCCTCGTTCAATCGCGACAGGTCGATCCTGGCTTCGGATGACAGAGGATCTGTCCCCGGTTCGAACGCCCACGAACCCTTATCCGCCAGTCCCAGTTTTGCGCCTGGTCTTAATTTTCCACTGGGCGTGAATGAATCGCGGGAAAATACGAAACAATCCAGACCTCCATGG
Organism: uncultured Verrucomicrobiales bacterium; assembly: GCA_937893495.1. GTDB lineage: Bacteria > Verrucomicrobiota > Verrucomicrobiia > Limisphaerales > JAYPXF01 > CALBIE01. Next base: position 4,380 of record CALBIE010000652.1, read on the forward strand.
TTTTCGACACCCGAATGCATCCGAAACTCAATGGCAGACTCGCCGGCGTCCAAGTGCAGTTTATCGGCTTTGACCCAGGCCACGTATCTCATATCGACCTTACCGTCGGATGCGATGTTTGCCCGGTCCAGTGCCTCGGAAAAGTCAACTTCCTTCCAATCACCGCTCTTGTTCAATCGCCACGAAAGCCGCGCTTTGCCAGTCGGGTTGGCACGAATCCAAAGAGTGTATTCACCCTCTTCAGGCGTCTGGAATCGCCAACTGGCCTGCGCTTGCCCGGCCTTGGAATAGTGGTGCAACCAGTCGCCGCCCGACAACTGGTCCTTCCGAACCGAGTTATACCATCCATGGGTTCGGGCGCTGGATGACTCGGCATCCTCGCCTTCAATCCAGATAAACGACGATTTCTTCGCTGGCCCGCTCGAACTCTTCGCGGTTGCTTCCGTGACGAGTGAACGGCCGTTTGCCTTGAGTGCAGTCGTGGACGTGGCCGGTTGCTCATCCGCTTCCGGGGCGGCGCGCGAAGTCTCGGGTGCATTTTTTCCTTCACTGCCGGGAGACATGAAAACGTTCGCAACTCCCAGAATGGCTATTCCGGCGACTACAACTCCCAGAACCTTCATCTTGCCTCCCTTTGATTTTGCCGCGAGTTCATGCCCGTTTTCTGCCGCTGCCGCGTCAGGCACCAGTAACTGCGTTCCGCACGAAGGGCACTCCACCGTTTCTCCCACCCAGGCATCTTCCGCCTCGATATGGACGCGGCATTCACGATTGGAACAATGGAACTTGAAAGCCATACGGTTTTTCTAACCTCAAGTTTCGAATATTGAAAGATTTTGCCAGCGATAATAGTGAAGGGAAATCCCCAGGCTCTGCCGGAGATGGCTGACTCACGCTGTCGATGAGGATTTGCGGTTCCCAGAGTGGGGCGAATGAGCCGTTTTGACACTTGACCGCTACCTCGTTTCCGTGGATACACGGGCTGATTGAGTAACTTGTTAATGG
>CALBIE010000653.1 GCA_937893495.1 uncultured Verrucomicrobiales bacterium
ATCCGGCCGGCTCGATCGGCAGCTCTACGGGCCTCCCATCAATCCGCCGCGAGTGGTCGAGGATGCGGCAAAGCGATTGTTCTCCGGCCCGCTTGATAGCCACGGGCGGCGTTCGATCTACCTGGAGATGTCCATCATGCAACCACCGGAATTCCTGACCGGATTTAATTTGCCCGATTTGAAATTGCCTACCGGAAAGCGAGATGAGACCAACGTTCCCGCACAGGCCTTGACCATGCTGAACGATCCATTTGTAAACTCGATGGCCAGTCATTGGGCGAAAAGTCTAGTAAAAGCCGGACACGCCGATCCAGCCGAGCGCCTCCGTGCGATGTTTATCACTGCATTCGGTCGCGAACCGGTCATTCACGAACTGACACGTTGGCGGAAAGCGGTCGTCGCATTTGGTGGAGAAAATGAGCACGATCTCATGGCGAACCGCGAAGCCTGGACCGCTCTGGCGCATACCCTGTTCAATACCAAGGAATTCCTGTATTATCGCTGAACCCGATACCGGATTATCATGAAACCAATCGCGCATTCTTCTGATTTCTGTGGCTGTCCCGGTCGAGTGGCAAGTGATTTCTCTCGACGCGGTTTCCTGCAGCGGTCCTCGGCGGGATTCGGTTGGCTCGCGCTTTCCGGTCTGCTTCCGGCTGCTCCTCGCCAGCAATTTGCGGCACCGGCGAAAAACATCATCTTCTGTTTCATGGATGGTGGCCCGAGTCATGTCGATACCTTCGACCCGAAGCCGATGCTGACGAAGTATCAGGGCAAGAAGATCGGGGCCGACGCGGTCTCGAATCGCTCTCAATCAAGCGCGAATCGGGTTTGGATGGGAAGCCCCTGGAACTTCGAGCAGCGGGGTGAAAGCGGCCTTTGGGTGAGTGATCTTTTTCCGCACCTTGCTGGCGTGGCCGACAAGTTGTGCGTGGTGCGTTCGATGGTGGGCGAGTTGCCCCTGCATGGGCAGCAAAACCTGCTACTTCACACGGGCCGGATTCTCGGTCAGGCGCCGAGCCTCGGCGCGTGGGTGTCTTATGGACTCGGTAGCGAAAATCGTAATCTTCCCGGTTATGTCGTCCTCAACAACGACTGGGTGCCGAACGGCGGGTTGGAGAATTTCGGCAGTTCGTTCCTGCCGGCTTCGCACCAGGCCACGAGAATTCGGGCCAGGGGAACGCCGGTGGACAACATCGCGCCGATGGGGTCCGCTGAATTACAGAAGCTTAAACTCTCGCTCATCGCTCAACAGGACCGCGAATTTGCCACGCAAGCGTCTGACGCAAACCCGATCGAAGGCGCCATCGCCAATTATGAGACCGCGTTCCGTATGCAAAGCGCTATTCCGGAGATTGCGGATATCTCGAATGAGCCGGAGTACATGCGCCAGTTCTACGGTATCGATTCCGCGGACGAACATCAGCGTTACTATGCGAGTCAGGCTCTGCGGGCGAGACGTCTGGTTGAAGCCGGAGTGCGCTTTGTCGAAATCACTTGTCCGAGTTTTGATGGCAACAATTCACCGTGGGATCAACATGGCCTGTTGAAAAAAAATCACGAAAAGAACGCCCGAATCACCGACCAATCCGTCGCTGCGTTGATCGCGGATCTCGAGCAGCGTGGTCTGCTCGACGAGACGATTGTTCTCTGGGCTGGCGAGATGGGGCGCACCCCGCACACCCCGAAGGTCACCGCGACCTGTGGTCGGGACCATCACGTGAACGCCTACTCAATCTTCATGGCCGGAGGGGGAATTAAGGGCGGTATGGCATATGGAGAATCCGACGAGTTCGGAAACGCCGCAGTGGTAAACCCTGTCGATATCCATGACATTCACGCCACGATCCTGCATCTGATGGGCGTTGATCATGAATTGCTGACCTTCCGCCACGGTGGCCGGGATGAGCGGTTGACCGATGTGCATGGGCGCATGCTCAGGGACTTGCTGGTGTGAAGGGGACTCGTCCTTGGTCAGCGCTGTTTACTGATGTCGTGAAATCTCGCCTGTCGCCATCTTCCAACCCGTTCCGGGATTCCGGGAAGGTTTTTCAATCGAATCCGTCCTCAATATCAAATTGCCGGATCATACCCGGCTCGAAGCACGAGCGAGATTGAAAAGAATGGAGCGAAAAACGATAAACTACTGGTGGCGCCTTTCGGTGATGGTTTTGGCCGGGGTTGCGTGGAACGCGGTGGCGGCGGATACGAGAGGCGACGTTTCATCCTCCAGTAAGGCGGCGTTACCACTTGCACCGGCCCGTGACTGGATCGATCTCGGCGATGAAGGCCGAACTCTCTATGCCGTTTCAGAACTGACGGTCCCTGCGCGTGGAAAACGGATATCGCTGAACCTTGCGACGGGAAGCGGCGAAGAGCGAATTGCCATCGGAATTGATGCGAAGGGCAGGTTAACCGCCCGGCTCTACCAATTCGAAACGATGGGTCTGGAGTTAAAGGCGGGTGAAACATTGTCGCTGCTGATTCGCATTGTCAGTCACAGGACGAAACCGGCTGAGTTGTTCGTTCAGAAAGGGCCCGCCGGAAAGATTCCATTTGAACCGACCGCCTCGAACAGTTGGACGCTGACCAATGACGCTGGTAGCAGTAATGCCAATCTTTCACGCGTGATTATTCGAGGTGGTGACAATGAAGCCGACTTTAGCAACGTGCGTATTGCCAGAACCTACGCCGCCCTCGCGCACGCCGATTCAGTCGTTGCCACTTTGCGCAAGCCGTCGATTCTGCGGGATGTGGAATCACCTGATCTTTCGCCACCCGCCCCGGTTACGAATCCCGAGAGTGCTCTCATGTTGAAACTGGCAGGAAGTGGGAGAAATCCAACGGAGATCGATTTCAATAAATTGGACCGCGTTCCCGCAACACATTCGGTTATCAGCGATGTACGCGATCGGGCGGGAACCTGGGTGCATCAACATGCTTACCTGGCTCACTTCGCCGATCGCTACTGGGCGATGTGGAGCGACGGCCCCGGCGTGCCTCATCCGAATGTTACGCCCGAACAGCATCGCAACCTCGTGCCCCATCATGATCAGGCCGGGACGCGTGTGTCGTACGCCACCAGCGCGGACGGAGTAAATTGGAGCAAGCCCGGTGACTTGTCCGGTCCGCCACGAATTGAGGGTTACGGCTGGATTGCCCGTGGACTGTGGAATCGCGATGGCGAATTACTCGCGCTGGCCAGCCACTTTAACGCGCCCGGCTATGCCGGATTGGGGTTGAGCCTTGAGGCGTTTCGTTGGGATGGGGAACGGAAAAAATGGGTCTCACACGGCACGGTGATGGACGATTCCATGAATAATTTTCCGCCCAAAAAACTCCCCAGCGGCGAATGGATGATGAGCCGTCGAGATCATCAAAGGCAGGTCAGCGTGATGGTTGGCGGGACGGCTGCGTTTAATCGGTGGAAAGTTCACCCGCTGGCCAGCTACGACGGCAATGGACGGCCGGAAGAACCCTACTGGTATGTTTTGCCGGATGGAAAAAACCTCGTTGGACTCATCAGGGACAATGGTGGATCGAAGCGACTGCTGCGGACCTTTTCCACCGACAATGGTCGGAGTTGGAGCAAAATTATTAAGACGAATTTCCCCGATGCCATGAGCAAGTTTTTTGCCCTGCGGACCTCGCGCGGATACTACGCACTGGTATCGAATGCGAATCCGCGTCGTCGCGATCCGTTGACGCTGGCGATTAGTCGGGATGGATTGGTTTATACACACCTGTTCTATCTGATTGGTGGGCGCCACATCGACTATCCGCATATCATTGAGCATGACGGTCATCTGTTGATTGCTTTCTCCGGAGCCAAGCAGACGATGGAGGTGCTTAAGGTGTCATTGGCGGATCTGGATACTTTGATGAATCCAACGAACTGACACATGAAGGTATTGAGATTTATCGTCATTTTTGTCTGGGCACTCCGCTCCTGCTCGCTCGTTGCGGCCAAGCCGTCACCGGGCGCAAGGCCTCCTTGCAACATTGTTTTCATCCTGGCTGACGATCTCGGTTACGGAGACATCGGCTGTTACGGATCCCGGGTGAATCGGACTCCGCATTTGGATCGCCTCGCCGCCGGGGGAATGCGTTTTACCGATTTTCACAGCAACGGTCCCATGTGCTCGCCAACGCGCGCTGCATTCCTGACGGGACGGTACCAGAGCCGTTTTGGACGCCGCTTCGAATCCGCGTTGAGCGGTACACGCCGCGATCCCGGTTTGCCGTTGGCGGCGGTGACCATCGCGGAGGTTCTCAGGGGGGCTGGTTATGCGACCGGGATGTTCGGTAAATGGCATCTGGGTTACGAGGGGCCTTTTCTGCCCACGAACCAGGGTTTTGATGAATTCCGGGGCCTCGTTTCCGGAGACGGTGATTTCCATACGCGAGTTGACCGTTCGGGCAATCCCGACTGGTGGAAGGACGACGCCCTCGTTCCGGAAAAAGGTTATACGACCGACCTTATCACTCGTCACAGCGTTGATTTCATCGAACGCCATCGGCACGAGCCCTTCTTTCTCTACGTTCCCCATCTCGCTATTCATTTTCCCTGGCAGGGCCCCGACGATCCGTCCCACCGCCAGGCCGGCATCAGTTATCACAAAGACAAGTGGGGAGTTATTCCGGATCGCGCCAACGTCCGCCCGCACGTCACGGCGATGATCGAACGACTCGACGAGAGCGTCGGCCAGATCGTTGCCGCGCTCAAAAGACTTCATCTCACTGACCAGACGTTGGTTGTATTTACCTCCGACAACGGCGGTTATCTCGACTACGCGGGCGGTTTTAAAAACATCTCGGACATGGGCCCATTGCGGGGCGAGAAAGGAACGATCTACGAAGGAGGTCATCGGGTTCCGGCTATCTTTTCCTGGCCGGGAAGGATCCCTCCTTCGGTCTGCCGGGAAACTGCCATGACCTTCGATCTCTTTCCCACCTTTGCCGCACTGGCCGGTGTGCCATCCACCGCCACGAAAGCTCTCGACGGCGTCGATTTGCGCCCGATTCTATTCGACGGCAATAAGATTTCGGCGCGAGCGCTTTTCTGGCGAATGGGGGCAAACAAAGCTGTTCGAAAGGGTGTTTGGAAACTCTGTCTCCTGGGAAAGAAATCGCCGGAGCTTTACCAACTCGATGAGGATATTGGCGAAAAGCATAATCTTGCCGCCACCCATCCTGGAATCGCAGGCGAACTCAAAAAAGCGCTCGCGCTTTGGGAGGTTGACGTGGATCAATCCGCAAAGGCTTACGAATGAGCCTGTGAACCTGTAGCTACTTTAATGCTGATGTCGCGCCTTCTTCTTTTCTTTTATCTACTGATTCCGTTGGGCTCGGTGCCATCGCTCGGTGCCGCTACGCGATCGCCTAACATTATCTTTATCATGGCCGATGACCTTGGCTACGGCGATCTCGGGTGTTACGGACAGAAACTCATTGCCACACCGAATATCGATCGACTCGCCGCAGAGGGTTTAAAGTTCACGCAAGCCTATGCCGGTGGTTCCGTCTGCACACCGTCTCGGAGCGTGCTCATGACGGGATTGCACAATGGCCATACGGCCGCCCGTGACAATGTTCCTCATTATCCCACTTACCTGGTGGAGAATGACGTGACCGTTGCCGAAGTTCTCAAAGGCGCGGGCTATCGTTGCGGTGGCATCGGGAAATGGTCTCTGGGTGATGCCGGTACGGTCGGGCGCGCCACCAATCAGGGATTCGATAGTTGGTTTGGTTATCTCAACCAGGATCATGCCCACTACTACTTCCCCGAGTATCTCGACGATAATGAAGATCGTCTTGAACTGACGGGCAATACCGATTCACACGAACGCTATAGCCACGACCTCATGACGGAGCGGGCGCTCAGGTTCATCCGTGAATCGCGTGATACCCCGTTCTTTTTCTATGGCGCTTACACCATTCCGCACTTTTCTTCAAAGGACGAAGACAAGGACGGCCTCGCTGTTCCGTCAACGGAGCCCTATTCGAATCGTGAATGGGACGAGAAATCGAAAAAGTACGCGGCCATGATCCATCTGCTCGACCGTGATGTTGGCCGGATTGTGAAACTTGTCGATGAACTTGGTCTTTCCAGAAACACCCTCATCATTTTCACCAGCGACAACGGTGGACACGCCACCGTGTCCAAACGCTTCAAGACCGGTGGTCCGCTTCGCGGGTACAAACGGAATCTTACTGAAGGCGGTATTAGGGTTCCCTTTATAGCCCGTTGGCCGGGACACATTCCCGCCGGCAAGACCAGCGGGGAAATCATCGCGTTTCAGGATGTGCTGCCGTCTTTCGCGCAACTGGCCGGGGTAAAGGTTGAAGATCGCGGAACGGTTCGTGCCGTGGGTCCCCCGGGATCGAGTGTTACGTTCGTGGACGGTATCTCCATCGTCGAGGCCTTGAAGGGTGGCGTGCTGACTGAGCCCCACAAGTATCTTTATTGGGATTATGGACATTGCCGGGGGAAGGCCTATGCCCAAGCCGTTCGGATGGGCAAATGGAAAGGTATCCGCAGGGGGAGAACCGGCCAGATGG
>CALBIE010000654.1 GCA_937893495.1 uncultured Verrucomicrobiales bacterium
GCATGAGGTGAATTCCAGCCGTCCAGTCTCGCGAAGCTGCTGCGGCTGGTCTGCGCACACAGCCGCGCTCCGGGAGCAGTGTCAAGATGCGCCCGGTCACGCCCGGGACGCGCGGCAGCGCATCCCTGCCGTTGGCGTCGAGAATCCAGCGACTTGCGATTTGCTGGATTCTCGGCACCAAAAGAGACGAAACCCGACAACGTCGCCTGATTATGCTCATCACCGAATCCGCCAGCGGCCAACGCATCAGCGCCGTTTCAGGCAAGGCCGAATGAGCAAGTCCTGATCGAAATGAATGCGAAACGCATTTTTGCGATTTCGTCAAACTATAGACTGGTCTCCGGGTAGGGTTTCCACAAGCATCACCGCGATGAGATTTGCTCCGTTTCATGTCTTGACGATTGCGGCCAGCCTGCTTCTGAGTGCCGCTACTTCATCCAATGCCGCGCACCGTGCAACCCGTCTCGGCAATCCAGCCACGCGATTCGCGCCGCCGCTCAACAGCCCGGAAGATTTGCGTGACCGTTTCCGCGACCCGAAATTGCGCCCCGATTTCAAGGCAGTGCTCGATCAGTGGGGCTGGATTGGCGATGCGGACGATCTCCACCGCGCCGCGCTGTCGGAGGAAATCATCTCCGTGGAGATCCCGAATGGTTCCCGCATGCCGTTCATGTCTTCACGGAAAAACGGAAAGGCAACCTGCCTGAAGGACGTGCTCTGGGCCGGAAAAGAACCCATTCAAGCCTATGCCTTTTCGTTCATCTCCAAGGGGCGGAAATATCGCTGCATCACACCCAGGCCTTGCAGCAATTTTTTCATCGAAGATCACGGTCCGGCAGTCATCCCGATGCCGAAGCTGGCCATTCATTGCAATACACCGGAACGGCAGTTTACCGGGCGACCGATAAAAATCTGCCTGACCGTCAGCAACAGCGGCAATGGACCGGAACGACGCGCCACGGTCACCCTTCCCATCCCGCTCGAGGCCACGGCCACGAGTGCAACGGACGGCGGCAAGATTACTCCGGGCTTGATTACCTGGGAACTGTTCAACGTGGCGCCCGGATCTCCAAAGGAAGTCTGCGCGATCATGACTGCGCGACAGCCAGGTAAGCTGGCATTCAACGGCACGGTCAAAGGAACGCTCGGCACGCCCGCATCCTGTGACTGCGAAACGAAGATTCTCGGCATCTACGCCATTCTCGTGGAAGTCATCGACATTGAAGATCCCATCCAGGTCGGCGAACGAATCACTTACGTCATCACCGCGACGAATCAAGGCGACCAAGCCGGCACTAATGTTCGTTTTGTCGCCACAGTGCCTCCAGACCAGTCATTCGTCTCAGCCACCGGAGTGACGCCCGTCAGTTCACAGGGGCGAACGATCATTGCCGACGCACTTCCGACCCTCGCGGGCAAGGCCACCGCGACGTGGCGAGTGGTGACCCGCGCCGTCAGTCGGGGAGACTCCCGGTTCATCGTGGACTTCAGCAGTGACCAGTTTCAGGCCCCGATCCGCGAAGAAGAGTCAACGCATCTGTACTGATTTCCCGAGCATCAGGACCCGCACGGCAAAAGCGGCGCAGAGTATGGCGCAGGGCAAACATTCTGCGGCTTTCAAAAGCAAATCTTCGAATCCCCTATTGTTTGTCCGCAATATCTTCTAACCTCCCGGGCGTGCTGCTTGGCATCGAACATATCAACATCTACCGCTACACCCGCTTGGTGGAGCTGACTAACCACAAGTTGATGCTGCGCCCGGCCGAAAGCCATGAGGTGCAGATCCGCTCCGAATGTCTTGAAATCGACCCTGCCCACGTGCTGCGCTGGGAGCACGATGTGTTCTACAACTCAATCGCCCTGGTCAATTTCACCGACAAGGCGGATGAACTACGGATTTCCAGTCGTTACACGGTGGAACAGTTCAACATCAACCCGTTCAATTTTGTATTGGAGATATACACGAACGATCTCCCGTTTGACTACCAGGGAAGCGAAGCGGCCGACCTTGCTCCTTACCTTACGCAACACCATCCAGACGATACTCCGGCAATCAAGGAGTGGGTGAAACCATTCCTTGATTCAAACGGTCGCGGCAAGACGTTGGAGTTTCTCCTCGCCCTGAATGAATCCGTGCCGAAGCAGTTTGGTTATAGTCGTCGCGATGAACCGGGAGTTCAAACGCCGGCCGAAACGTTGCAGACTCGCTCGGGTACGTGCCGGGATTTTGCCCTGCTCTTTATGGAGGCCGCCCGGTACATGGGGCTCGCTGCCCGGTATGTCAGCGGCTATCTATGCAGCTCGGATGCTGATAAACCAGACATCGCGTCGGATGCGACCCATGCCTGGACAGAAATCTATCTGCCCGGTGCCGGCTGGAAAGGATTTGATCCCACGAGCGGCATACTGGCCGCGGGACTGCATGTGCGGGTCGCCGCAGCGCGTGAACCATCGCAGGCCACACCCATTCGCGGCAGTTACCTTGGCGACGCCACCCTCTTTCGCGAGATGGAGGTCACCGTGAATGCGCGGGTTGTCCCGGCAAAAACTTGAACTCATCTTTAGACAACACATTTGAATCACAAGGCCGTCTCGCCGACGCCAAACTTGCCGCCGCGAAACTGATCCTGACGCAGGGCGGCGAACCGACGTTTGTGCCACACGACACGGCGGCGCCGGAATGGAACATTGCGGCACTGGGTCCGGAAAAACTGTTGTATGCGCGGCGTCTCGCCCGCGAACTCGCTTCCACCCTCTTCCCGGGTGGCGTAATTCTGCAATCGTTTGGAAAACAGTATCCCGGCGAACCATTGCCTCGCTGGCAGGTGGGTGTTTATCGGGCGCGCAAAGGAAAGGCGCTTTGGAATGATCTGAATCGATTGCGGCTCGATCAAGAATCCATCGCGCCTGCCAGCCCGGATGCGCCAAAGAAATTCCTCAAGCAACTCGCCAAAGCCCTCGGTCTGCGCAACACGGCAGTCCCGGCGTATGAGGATTTCGAGGCTCGCCTGAAATCTGCGGGATCAGCGGAAGCAAAGCGCCTTCTGCCAAGATTTTCCCGCAACGACAGGGCATTCGTTTCCCGTCCTTTGAGCCGATCCGCCAGCAAGACCTGGGAGGCGTTCTTTGAACCCGCCGGCTGGGTGATGCCCCTGGACCACAACAAAAAAAAGTGGACCACCAGCGCTTGGAAATTGGCGAGCGGAGATGATCTGACGCTCGTTCCCGGGGACAGCCCCATTGGCCTGCGATTGCCCCTCAGTCGATTATCCAAAGACGCTTTGCGTCGCGGACTCACGGTTGAAATCAAGGGCGGTGAACTGCTCGTTTTCCTGCCGCCACTCCCGACCTTTGCCGCTTTTTCCAAGTTGATTCACGTCATCGAGCAACTGGTAGTGAAGCTCGACCTCCCGCCGCTTCGCCTTGAAGGCTACCCACCACCCGGTGATGCCGATTTGGAATCAATTGCGTTGACCTCCGATCCCGGTGTTCTCGAAGTCAATCTTCCGCCGGCGGAAAATTGGCCGGAATATGAACGCGTCATCCGTGGAATGTTCAAATGCGCGGAAGCGGTCGGTTTACGCGGTTTCAAGTATCAACTGAGCGGACGCAAGGTGAGCACCGGCGGCGGTTCGCACATCATTCTGGGAGGACCTGACATTGAGCGGAACCCGTTCATCAATCGCCCGAATCTGTTGACGAGTTTCCTTCGCTTCCTACAGCATCATCCGTCCTTGTCGTACGCCTTCAGCGGTTTGTTCACCGGTCCGTCGAGTCAGGCGCCGCGCGTGGATGAGAGCGCGTTCGAGCTTCCCTACGAGTTGGAGACCACGCTGCGAACGCTGGAAGAAACGCCGAAATCGGGCAACGCCGTGATGATCGACGCGATGCTGCGAAATCTCCTCATGGATTGGAATGGCAACACGCATCGCGCAGAACTCAGTGTGGACAAGTTTTACAATTTCAACGCGCCCAACGGAAAAAACGGGCTCATTGAATTTCGCGCCTTTGAAATGGTTCCGAATCCAGAGTTGCTGCTCGCCCAAAACGTCCTGCTGCGGGCGCTGACAGCTTGTTTCGCGGAAAAACCGTTCACACTGCCACTGATTGACTGGCGCGAGGCGTTGCATGACCAATTCTCCCTGCCCTGGTTCCTCCGCAAGGATTTGAGAGACGTAATCGCCTACCTCAACGAGCATGGATTTTCCTTTGCCGACGACGCGTTCGACGCGCAGTTGGATTTTCGATTTCCGATAATCACACGATTTGAGACCGGCAAGGTCCGGTGGACATTGCGCCAGGCACTGGAGCCCTGGCCGGTCATGGGAGAGCATCAAGGCACCGGTCGCGTGGTGGACAGCACGACCGACCGCCTGGAATTGCTCGCCGAGGGGATCACGAAGAAGACCAACCTTGCGGTCAGCGTCAACGGCATTCGACTGCCACTCGTCCCGGCGGCGCGCGGTAAAGCCGTCGGTGCGATTCGTTACCGGCTTTTTGACAATCGCTTGGGCCTGCAACCTCACGTCAAGGCCCACTCTCCTTTGCGGGTTGAAGTAGTCTCTCAGGCGACCGGGAAGATTGTTTTCGCGGTTGATTATCTGAACTGGAAGCGCCATGGCAAAGAGTATGACGCCTTGCCTCGCACGGAAGAGGAGGCTCGATTGCGGGTGGACGACCGGTTGTTGATTCGCGATGACCGATGCAATCAAGCTGCGGAACTACGCGAGTTACCCGGATCACCCCACGCTCCTTTTACGCTCGATCTTCGGCGATGCTGAAGCAAACCAATCGCTGAACACGTCCGCAAAAATGAAACGCCTTCGCATCCGACACAGCACGAGCTACCGCTACAGCGAACCGGTCACGCTGTCGCCTCACAAGTTGATGATCCGACCACGCGCGGGCCATGACATCCAGTTGGAAAAATCATCGCTCACGATCACCCCCAGCCATACCGTCAAATGGCATCGGGATATTTACGGAAACTCGGTGGCGGTCGCCGCGTTCCTTGAACCCAGTAAAGAGCTCTCCGTCGTCAGCGAGGTCGTCGTGGGGCATTACGAGGCGGAACCGCTGGATTTCCTCGTGGATGAAAATGCCGTCATGTTTCCCTTTCACTTCGACCCGGCCGAGCGGTTGGACCTGATTCCCTATCAAACCCTCTGCTTCCCGAGCGACTGCGGATCCGTCCGCGATTGGCTGCAACAATTCTGGCGACCGGGTCAGTTGATTGAGACTTATGTGCTGCTGGACACGATCAACAAGCACATCGTCCAAAATTTTGCCTACACCATGCGCGAGGAACCGGGCGTGCGCCGTCCGTCGGAGACCCTGCAGAAACGGGCCGGCTCGTGCCGCGATTTCGCCACGCTCTTCATCGAGGCATGTCGCTACTTCGGGCTGGCGGCCCGATTCGTGAGCGGCTATTTGAACTGCCCGGACACAGTTCAGGGACACGGCTCAACCCATGCCTGGGCGGAGGTTTATCTGCCCGGCGCCGGCTGGAAGGGATTTGATAACACCAGTGGCATCGTGGTTGGACACGATCACATTGCCGTGGCCGTGACCCGACACCCCGCGGATGCCCCGCCGGTCTCGGGAAGTTTTACCGGGGAAATATCACGCCGCCCGACGATGAAGGTAAAGGTGGAGGTCAGTGAACTGACCTGACGATCGGGGCAATCGGCCCACGACGTCGTTCCCAACCCCGATTGGCGCGGAACAAGTAGCCGCCGAGGTGAGGAGGCGGAAATTTAAGCATCCAGAGCCTCACGGTCCGCCTCCTGATCTCGGCGGCTACGATTGACGAAAGTTTGTGGTCGGCAACTCATCCACCCGCCATTGCGCCCACGATCAGAAAGGGTTCTGCGCCATTCTGAATTGCGGGCGGCAACTCGGTTTCCGGTGGTTCGAGCGAGAGGTCTTCCTTGCACGCGTAGTAGCGGATAAAGGGCCGACGTTTGAGCGTATCGTGATCGCGAATCGTGCCGCGCAGCATCGGATATCGCGCCTCAATCGCATCAAGCACAATCCCCAAGGTGGCTGGTTGTCCAACTTCGAGCAGAACCTCGCCATCCAATCGGGCGAGATTTCGCAGATGGAACGGCAACACCACCCGAATCATGGCAGCACCTGAACCTCGACCGACAAGACGGCCGGCAAATCGCGAACGATGGCGGTCCACGAATCGCCGTTGTCGGCCGATCCATAGACCTGCCCGCCGGTGGTTCCGAAATACACGCCGCAAGGGTCCATCGAATCAACCGCCATCGCGTCGCGAAGCACGTTCACGTAGCAGTCCTGCTGCGGGAGGCCCTTTGTGAGGGGCTCCCATTCGTTGCCACCTGTCCGGCTGCGATAGACGCGCAGCTTGCCGTCCGGTGGAAAATGTTCGGAGTCACTCTTGATGGGAACCACGTAAATCGTTTCCGGTTCATGCGCGTGAACATCAATTGGAAATCCAAAGTCGGACGGTAAATCTCCGCTGACCTCGCTCCATTCGTCCCCGGCGTCGTCGGTGCGCATCACATCCCAATGCTTCTGCATGTACAACACGTCCGGGC
>CALBIE010000655.1 GCA_937893495.1 uncultured Verrucomicrobiales bacterium
CATCAGCACGGGCAGTCCGCGATGTTGTTCCCGCACGAGATGAAGCATATCAAGCCCGGAAAGCCCCGGCATGCGCACATCGGAAATCATCATCGAAAAACTCTCGCCAGCGAGTGCTTTCAAGGCAGTTTCCCCACTTTCAGCGACATTAGTTTCGAAGCCCTGACCGGAAAGAAAAGAATCCAACAGACTCCTCTGGCCGGGGTCATCATCAACTATCAGAATCCGCTTTCCAACGGGTTTATTCGTGCTGTTTGCCACCTTCATCTACGATTGCCCGGGAACCGTCATTTGGCCAATTCGAAATACGGCGCCACGCGGTTGATTGGCCCGGTATTGCACGTCCCAACCATGCGCCAAAACGATTTGCCTGACAATAGAGAGCCCCAGTCCAGTGCCTTTCTCATGGGTCGTAAAATACGGCTGAAAAATCTTCTCCTGATCGGCTTGAGCAACACCCGGTCCATCGTCACGCACCTCGACGAACGCCCCGTGACCATTGTTTTTCCCGGTCACAATTTCAATCGTCCCACCCTTGTCAATGGCTTGCAGGGAATTCAGCAGGAGATTGAACAACACCTGCCGTAACATCTTCTCATCGGCCTCAACCTGAAGATCATGCCGTTTCCATTTCAGCGTGACGTTCTGATCCTCCAGCTCGCCCCGCAATGGTCGCAATACATCATCGATCATCTGCCCGAGTTCCATCGGGGTACGCCGCACTTCGCGTGGCCGTGAGTAGTTGATGAATTCGTTCAACTGACCGGTGACGCGATCCACTTCATCAGTGATTTCAAGACAGTTCTCTTTGATGGAGGGAGAGCTCTGGTCTTCTTTGGAAATCATCTGCGCAATACCACGAATGAGGTTGAGTGGATTGCGGGTTTCATGGGCCAGGCCGGCGGCCGCCATATTCATCTCCTTCAGATGCGCGTTCTGCTCACGGGCTCGCACCAATCGCATCTCAAACTCCTGCGTTTTCGAGACTGTTCGCCACCCAAACCCGACCGCCAGCAGAGCGACGAGTCCGAAGCCGGCCACAAACGTTCGCAGCCGCTTGTCCTGATTCACAGCCTCTTGAATCGGAACTGTGTTCATCTGGATCAGGGTGCCATAGACACCGCGCTTCTCGCGAAGCTCCTCAAACTCGTCCTCGGTCATGCCGGACGGACGGCGAAAGAAAAAAGTGGGTCGCCGCGCGCGGTTGTTGGTCGAAACCAGACTGTTGGTTCCCGGAGCGTTATTGGTGGAGTTGTCGATGGACTCAATCTGCGAATCCAGGCTTTTGCGCCAGCGCTCGAGAAACTTGCGGCGTTCCTCCGGCGAACGTTGTCGTTCCCGTTCGCGTTCCCGTTCGCGTTCACTCGCCTCAGTGCGAGGCTCCATGACGATCGCCTCCCGGGGACGGTTGTTGGTGCTGTATGAGCTGACTCCCAGATCAATTCGATTCACGAAAAAAGCACTGCCGGTTCCCCACTTTTCGCCATGTTTGGAGACGGAAATCAACGCCACTCGGTTTGACACGCCGCCGACCGTGACCGGTTCCATTGCCCGATTCAACAGAGCGATGGTGATCAACTCGTCGGACGTCATCAATTCATCCAACGATGACTGCAACCGCGATGCAGGAACGAACCCGCCAAACCCGCGCTGGGCGCGCAATACGATTCCGAGCGACGTCGAAATATCCTTTGCCCGGTGGGCAAGCGTCTGGCGCAGGCTCGATTCCACCCGCCGATGCTCGGTCACCTGCCAGGCGGTGAGCAAGACCCAGATCCCGACTAAAACGCCGTAGATTATTGGAGTTCGCTTACCCATCTTAAATTTTAGTTCTGTCAATTTTACCAATTGGGCTAATTACAGGCCACCAGTCGGGCTGGACTCTTAGCTAGTGGCGTGCCAATCGTGGGTCGGATGAAATCCTTATCTGGCAGAAGGCCCCAATCCAAGCAGGATTGCGCCAGAATCATCCCGATGCGACAACACTTGTCTGAATTCCGGGAGTTGATAAATTGTCCGAAATACCAGTGTTACGACCTTTCCTGACATTTGTTGGTGTGTGGCTGGTCGCCTTGCTCGGGCCGGCAGTCACGGGCGCGCCAGCGACGAAACCTCCCACCGAGGGCACTGCACCGGCGGTAAGTTTCCTTCGCGACGTGTTGCCAGTCCTCAGCAAGTCCGGCTGCAATGCCGGAAGTTGCCACGCGAAGGCAACCGGACAGAACGGATTTCATCTGACCATTTTTGCTTACGACCCCACGGCTGATTATCGGGAAATTGTCAAAGAAGCCCGCGGTAGAAGGGTATTCCCGGCTCTGCCCGAGTTGAGCCTGTTGCTGCAAAAGCCGACTCAGGCGGTGGAGCATGAAGGCGGCAAACGATTTAAGAAGGATTCGGACTTTTATAAAACTATCGCCGCATGGATTGCACAAGGTATGGCATACCAGCTTCCGGGCGAGCCGGAGTTGAAGCAGGTTACTGTCACGCCTCGTGAACTGGCAGCCATCGCCGGCAAGGAACAACCGCTCAAGGTCGAAGCGCTTTACTCGGATGGATCGAAACGAGACGTCACCGCACTCGCGCATTACCAGTCCAACGACAAAGCCTTCGCGAGCGTGGATGACCAGGGCGTTGTCAGAGTCGGCAACTACGAGGGCGAAACGGTCATCATCGCGCGCTATATGGGTCTGGTGGATATTTCCAGTATCACGGTCCCTTCAAAGAAACGTCAGGCAGCCGGACGGTATGCTGACTTGCCCGTCCACAACCAGATCGATCGACTGGTCTATCGAAAGCTCGAACGCCTCGGTATTCTTCCTTCCGATTTATGCACCGATGCCGAGTTCGTCCGCCGGGCAACACTGAGCGCCACCGGGTCGCTCCCCTCGCCCACGCTCGTAAAAACATTTCTCATCGATTCCGACCCACGCAAACGCGAGAAGTGGATCGATCGTCTGCTCAATGACCCCGCCTGGGCCAATCATTGGGCCACCAAATGGGCGGACCTGATCCGACCCAATCCCGCCCGCGTCGGCGTCAAATCGGTTTTTCTGCTCGACCAGTGGATTCGCGCCAGCCTGCAAAGCAACAAGCCCTACGACCAGTTTGTCCGCGAACTCCTTACCGCCCAGGGTAGCACTCACAAATATGGTCCGGCGGTCCTGTTCCGGGACAAACGCGATCCCGATACCGCCAGCGGATTCGTCAGCCAGATTTTTCTCGGAGTGCGGATGGAGTGCGCGAAGTGCCATCATCACCCCAACGAAAAGTGGGATGTCAAAGATTACTACCAATTGTCCGCGTTCTTCGCCCGCAAGAAACGTAAAGGTCAGGGCATCTCGGCCCCGATTTCCGGCGAACCGGAATACGTCTGGGTGGGAGAATCCGGTTCGATAAAACATCCATTCACCGGCGTGGAACTAGCACCGCAACCTCCCGGGGGCCACGCCATGGAAATACCGGCGGGAGGCGATCCGCGGGCCGCCCTCGTGGATTGGATGGTCGATCCAGCCAACCCCTTCTTCGCCCGCGCCATCGTCAATCGTATCTGGGGCGAACTCCTCGGCAAAGGCATCGTCAATCCCGTCGATGACTTTCGCTCTTCGAATCCGCCGTCCAACGGGGAATTACTCGACTGGCTCGCACAGGATTTCGTCGAGCACGGCTACGACCTGAAGCACCTGATGCGCACCATCATGCGCTCGCGGGTCTATCAATTCAGCTCGTTGCCCAATGACACGAACGTTCGTGATACAGCCAATTTTTCCCGTTTCTATCGCAAACGACTCCCGGCGGAAGTCCTGTTGGACGCGGTGGGCACGGTCACGAGCACGGGAACGAAATTCGAGGGAACGTTTGCCGGCACCCGTGCGATTCAGACGTGGAACAACAATATCGACTCGTATTTTATGGACGCGTTTGGCCGGCCCAATTCAAGCGCCGAATGCCCGTGTGAACGGAACCCGCAGAGCAGCGTCGTGCAGGCACTGCACCTGATGAATTCGCCGACCCTGCAATCCAAACTCAATGAAACGAAAGGCACGGCGGAGGCGTTTGCGGCCAGCAATCGCTCCAACGCGGAGGTGGTGGAGGAGTTCTACCTGTTGGCCTACAGCCGACGCCCAACCGATGCCGAGGCAAAAATTGCTTTGAAGTATCTGCCAGCGGACCAGTCGAAAAGAAAAGAAGCGGTTGAAGATCTGCTCTGGGCGCTGATAAACTCCGCCGAGTTTGTCTTCAATCACTGACGACCCATTACCTTTAATCTGTGAAGACGAGTAAAAACAATTGTGCCGGGACCACGCGACGGGATTTCCTACAACTTGGAATCGGCGCGGGAGCCACGCTGGGCCTGGCGGATATCCTCCGACTCCGGGCAGCGGCAGCTCCCGGCGGGACCAAGTCGCCCCCGGTCAATTGCATTCTCATCTGGATGGACGGCGGGCCGAGTCACTACGAAACGTTTGATCCCAAGCCGGATTCTCCGAAGGAGATTCGCGGGGAATTCGGGACGACAAAAACGTCCGTGCCGGGAACTCATTTCTCCGACTGCGTTCCCCACCTCGCCAAGGTTGCCGACAAAGTCACCATCATCCGATCCATCTGCCACAAAGATCCGAATCACGGCGCCGGCAATCACTACATGATGACCGGCGCGCCGACACCCGTGCCGGTCGGTTGCGGGGCATTTGTCACATTCCATCCTTCGCTGGGAGCGGTCACCTCCTGGAAGCGCGGCATCCAGAATGGCATCCCGGCCTACATGAGCATTCCGCAGATATCGCGCTCGGGTGGGCCGAACTTCCTCGGTGCCCAGCACGCGCCGTTCGTCATCGGTGGTGATCCCAACAGCAAAGGATTCAAGGTCCGGGACGTGGTCCTCCCCGACAAAATTGGCGAAGGAAGAGCGACAAGTCGCGAAGATTTGCGCCGTTCGCTGGATCGCATGCAACGGATTCAGGACGCCGCCGCCGAGGATCCGTCCATTGGTTTCGACCAGTATTACGGGCAGGCCGTGGACCTCATCAATTCACCGAAAGCACAGGCGGCATTCGACATCGAGCGCGAAGACGAGAAAACGCGCGAAAAATACGGTCGCAACAGCCTCGGCCAGCGAATGCTTCTGGCGCGGCGGATGGTCGAGGCAGGCGTTTCCTTTGTTACCGTCTATTACGGCGGGTGGGATCATCACCGAAAAATCTTCGAGGCATACAAGGGCAAGTTCCTGCCGCCGTTCGATCAAGGATTGGCGGCGCTCATCAACGACCTCGACCAACGCGGACAATTGGACAACACACTCGTCGTCGCCCTGGGCGAATTCGGGCGGACACCAAAAATCAACAAAGATGCCGGCCGGGATCATTGGCCGTTTGCGATGTCTGTGCTAATGGCTGGAGCGGGGATTCCGCGCGGCCAGGTTGTCGGCGCGACCGATGCCAAAGGATATTACGCGTCGGACAACATCTATTCTCCGGAAGACTTCGCCGCTTCGCTTTATACGAAACTTGGTATCGACCCACACCAGGTGCTCCACACGAACTCCGGGCGGCCCGTGCAACTGGTCAAGGGCGGAAGTCGCATCAAGGAGCTTTTCGCGTAAGCGACGCCTCGTTTCAGTCTGGACTTCTTAGCCCGCCATCATCGTGATTCGACGCCGCGCGAAATTCTGGCTGCCCCTGCTGTCGCTTTGTCTGCAAACGAACGTCTCGGCGGCGGTTCCGAAAACCGGATTCCTCTATCCGAGCGGCGGGTTGCAGGGAACCAAACTGACCGTTTCGACCGGCAAGAGCACCTCGCCGTGGCCACCGAAAGTCTGGACCTCTCACGCTGGCATCCAGTTCAGCCCGCAGAAGAAGGCGGGTGAATGGGATGTTGTCATTACCGAGGCAACGCCCCCCGGCCCCTACCTTGTGCGCTTCTTCAGCCAGGACGGCAGTACCGAGCCGGTGATTTTCGCAGTCAGTCGCGCTGCTGAAATCGTGGAGGAATCCGGTGAAAACGGCTCACTTGCTGAGGCGCAAGCCATTCCATTCTTTCCGGTAATTGTCAACGGGCAGCTCGACAAACGAGGCGACACCGATTTTTATGCCGTTCCCGTCAACAGTGGCGACACACTGGTCGCCAGACTGGACGGTTACGCCCTGGGCGCAAAAATGGACCCCGTGCTCGCGCTCTATGACTCGCGCGGCGTTCAGCTCGCCCTTAATCACGACACGCATAACCTCGATCCTCGACTCACCTGGACGGCCACCTTTTCGGGAAATGTTTTTGTTCAAGTGATGGCCTTCGTTCATCCGCCCTCGACGTCGATCAACTTCAGCGGGGGCAATGACCATGTGTACCGGTTGTTTATCACACTTGGTCCGCACATTCGTTTCGGGATGCCCGCCGCGATGCCGCACGGCGGCACCGGTTCGCTAAGACCCATCGGAACCAGTCTGACGCAGAAAGAACTCAAGCTGACGATGCCAAAGGATTTGCCCGAGGGGCAGGTTCACTGGGAAACCGATCCCATCCTGGGGGATGCCTATCCTGTCGTAGCGACCGCCGGGCCGGTGATGATTGAAACGGAGCCCAATGACAGTCGGGAGAAAGCCAACCTGCTCTGGCAGACCAATGTCGTCTCGGGCTTGATCGGCCGGCCGGGGGACATTGATCGGTTCGCCTTTCATGCCGAGCGCCGACAGCAGTTCCAGTTTCGCGTCAAAGCCGGTGCCCTGAATAGTTCACTGGACCCCTGGCTCGGCGTCGAAGACGGAGAGGGCAAACTACTGACAAGCCGAAACGACACTAAGGACTTTGATCTTGAACTCGCCTGGAGAGCTCCGGCTGACGGCCAGTTTTTCCTCGCGTTGCGTGATCTGTATCGCGGCGGTGGCGCGGATTTTCCGTATGTCCTTTTTGCCGGCGAATCGATTCCCGACTTCACTGCACTCATGGATTCGCACTTATTGACGGCTACTTCCGGCAAGACCAATGAGCTAAAGGTCAAAGTAACCCGCATCAACGGCCATGCCGACAGTTTGGTTGTCCGGGCCATTAATCTGCCCACCGGCGTCAGCGCCACGCCAGTGGCAGTCCCTCCTAAAGGCGGAGAGGTTAAGCTGCAGGTTGTCGTCGCGGCGGAGGCGACGCCAACCAACTGCCCGATTCGAATCGTAGCCGAGCAGGTGATCGACGGGTCTCCGGTTGCCCGGTCGGCACTATTTCCTGTCCTGAATACCGACAAGCGCGGAGACCGCCTGATCAATCAAAGCCCGGATCTCTGGCTGACGGTCGTAGCGCCAAAAAAGGCGCCCCCAAAACCGCCGGCAAAGAAGTAAGCATCGGTTGCCCAAAATCTTTGCTGACCACTATCGCTTGTCGGCGCGAGGGTTTTTGATAACGTTTCCCCAATGGCACGCTGGCTGACAATTGTATTACTGATTGGAACGGGAATGGTGGCCGAAGCCGCTGTCCGTTCGTTTGATTTCAACCAATACGCAACGGATGCTTACCCCACCGGATGCATCAGTCTGGTGACCGGAAAAGGCGAGCCGGGTGATTGGAAGATCATCGAGAAGGAAGTTCCTTCGGCATTTGCCCCCCTGTCGCCTGGCGGGAAATCCCAAAGCCGACAGAATGTCCTGGCACAGTTGTCGCGCGGCCCGCAGGACGAACGATTCCCGCTACTCATTTTAAGTGGCGATAGCTATTGGGATTTCACGTTCATGGCCAAGGTCCAGTGCGTTGACGGCAAAGTCGAGCAGATGGCCGGACTCGCGTTTCGGATTCAGGACGAAAATAATTATTACGTTGTGCGAGCCAGTGCGCTGGGGAACTCGTTTCGTTTTTACAAGTTCGTCAACGGAGTTCGCAGCGCGCCAATCGGACCCACCATTCCGGTTCCCAGGGGAGAATGGCTGAACATCGCCGTCGAGTGCACGGCCAATCAAATCCGCTGCCTGCTCAATGGCAAGGACGCCATCCCGGCGATGAAGGACAACTCGTTCCTCTCCGGCAAAGTCGGGTTCTGGACAAAATCCGATTCCGTCAGCTATTTCGCGAACCCGCAGATAATCTACACTCCCCGAATTCTATTGGCGCAGTCTCTGGCCGAGAAGGCCGTTGAGAAACGGCCGTCGGTAACCGATGTCCGCTTCTACATGAAGGATTCCGCCACCGGCCAGATTAAGGCAGTAGCCAGCGCTTCACCTGAAGGAAAAGGCGAGGCGGGTGGCGAGGTCGAACAAAACGTTCTCGCGAATAACACCATGTATCATGGCCAGACGAAAAGATTTACCAC
>CALBIE010000656.1 GCA_937893495.1 uncultured Verrucomicrobiales bacterium
CATCCCAGTATGCCAGCGCGGGTTACTCGTTTCGATTTTCCGGGGACGTTCCTAACACTATGCAATCGGAGGAAATTCTCAAAAGTGGCGAGGCTGCCTACTTCAAGGATTTTGGGTCAGGACGAAATCGTTGGGGCGATTACAGTGCGACCGTCGTTGATCCATTGAACGACCTCGACTTGTGGACTGTTCAGGAATACGCGGCTACCCCTTTCGGTGGCGCTGACCGCTGGGGTACCTGGTGGGGGAAAGTTCTACTGTCGGTGCCGCCAGACGGTATTTTAGAGGTCGTCGTTAGCCCATTGGACAAGTCGTTGTTACGAGCCGGTTCGGCACAGCCTTTCTTCGTGACCGTGTTTGATACGTTGCCGGTCACCAATGCTCTCGTGGCGGCGACGATTCCGGGGTTTTTCACGAACCAGGTATTTTTCAACAATGGACTTACCCCGGATGTTCAGACTAACGACAATGTCTATAGCTTGCGAGTTGATTTGCCTCCGACAAATACAACGTTGCAAATGATTTTGAATATTTCCGCGACCGGAAAAACCAATGTTGTCCTGACTAATTTTTATACTATTGCGACGCCACCTACCAATGACTTCTTCGCGAACGCATTCAAGTTACCGGATAACGGGGGAATGGTGAGCGCCTTCAATTTCTTCGCGTCAAAGGAAGCAGGCGAACCCGTCCACGCTGGCGTGGCAACTTTCGGTAATTCTTTGTGGTGGAACTGGGCTCCAACCAATAGTGGTCCTGTGTTGATCGATACGCTGGGTAGTCAATTCGATACGATTGTCGCGGTTTATACTAACAACACGATTACCAATTTGATGGAAGTTGTCTCGGCGAATGACGTGACCAATCAACTTGGTGCGAAGATTCGATCACAGGCGTTATTGTTTTTTAATGCAGTTGCCGGGCAGACCTACCGCATCGCTGTCGCAGGCACTTCAACAAACGAAGCCGGAAGCCTGCAAATGCGGATAGAGTTCAACGGTCAACCGGATACGGTTGCTCCAGTGGTAACAATAACGAATCTCGCCAGTGGATTTTTTGTTGCTACGAATTTTGCTCAACAAGTAGCGTTTTCAAATCCGCAAAGTGGACTGATTCTGACCAATCCTGTTTATGTTCTTTCGGGAACTGCCGCGGATCCCATTCCGAATAATTCCGGAGTCATTCAGGTTCAGATCACTGCCAACGATGGAATTCCGCAAATACTACGGTTTACAAATTCGATCGCCAACACCGTGTCGTGGAGTATCACGAACAGTTTTTCGCCCGGCTCAAATCTGTTGCAGGTTGTGGCCCTGGATTTGGCGCAGAACCGCAGTGTGCCCAATACGTTGAATCTCACTTTCCGCTCCTTCGATCCTGTCAACGACGTGTTCGCCAATGCCCTGGAGATGACTAATCTTAGCGGGGCGATACTGACAAATAATCTTAATGCGACCTTCGAGCAGGGCGAACCGAATCATGTCGGCAAAATTGGAGGGAAATCTGTCTGGTATTTTTTCCGGGCGCCACAGGATGGTATCCTTTCGCTGTCCACCACCAATTCGACGTTTGATACGATCATGGCAGTTTACACGGGCAATCGAGTGGATCAATTGACGCCTCTGAACGCTAATGATGACGCCGGCGTCAATATCGTGCATAGTGAAATCACTCAAACGGTTCAGTCGAATCGTGTATATCATGTGGCGATCGATGGATTGGCTGGTGCGGCGGGTCAGGTAGTCCTGCAGTATGTCTTTACCCCTGGGACGATTTTTGACTTATCCGTTTCGAACACGCTCGGTGGAGTCGTGTTTCCGCAGGGCGGTCAGTTTCCCAGCAACACCGTGGTCAACCTTTTTGCCGTACCAGATGTCGGCTCTGGCTTCGCGTCATGGGTCGGCGATGTGTTGAGCTTGCGGACAAATATCGCGATCACTATGCGCAGTAACACTGCGGTAACCGCGGTCTTTTTGCCGTTGGTGGCAACCGATAACTATGAATCTGGAGGATTTCGTACGAATATTGGTTATTCTTTCTCCGGCAATTCCAACTGGTTCGTTCAGTTGACCAACGCTCAGGCTACCAACGTGTTTCTTGGCGGCCGGTACTTCGCTCGTTCTGGAAAAATATCCAACAGTCAATCGAGCACATTGACACTGACGACACCGACGCGGGCGGGTGGTGCCTCGTTCGATTACCGAGTGAGCAGTGAACGGGACTTTGACAAATTCACATTCTGGATCAATGGCGTGCCGGCTTTTACGAATTCCGGGGAGTCCGGTTGGATTCGTTACAATTTCGCGGTAACGGCCAGTCCGAATACCGTTCTGCAGTGGGTCTATTCCAAGGATCCGGCTGATTTCGATCACTTGGACGCTGTATTCATTGATAATTTGAAGCTCCCGCTGTTTGAACCAGCCGATCCCACAGTGCGTGCCGTGTTCAGTCCACGAATAAACCGGACCGGAACCAGCGATTTTTCGCTTCGTCTTGAATCTGGACAAACCAATCAGATATACTTCCTTCAGGAGTCACCGGACCTATTCAATTGGCGAACGATTTTCACGAACCTCGCACCGTTTGGATTTGTTGAATTTACCGACACGAACGCGGTTTCAACGAACTTGTCACGCTTCTATCGGGCGATGGTTCCATAAGGAACCGATGGCGGTCGAAATATCAGGTTACTGACGGGAATTGATTGGAGGGCGAGGCAATTATTCCGTGATGCGCAATTGGTAAGCTGGTGAAAGGGCGCTATTCGGCTTTGAATCCGGAACG
Source organism: uncultured Verrucomicrobiales bacterium (assembly GCA_937893495.1). Lineage (GTDB taxonomy): Bacteria > Verrucomicrobiota > Verrucomicrobiia > Limisphaerales > JAYPXF01 > CALBIE01. The sequence goes on from CALBIE010000656.1 coordinate 2,785, forward strand.
CTGTCATAGCGGAAGTCCACCTTTACCTGGTAATTGATCACTGCTTCAGTCGAGGGAACCGGGATGAGTGTTTCCCAGCGATCCTTCACGGTAGGTGTTTTTCGCATCAGATAGTTTTCGTTCCCTACTTGCACGTACGGACGAATTGTTTCCGGCTTGATTGCTTTTAAATTGCTGTTGAAAACTATTTCGACGGGATACGCACCCGCACTATTGCGCGACTGATGGCGGGGAGTGAGGTTCGTGATGGTGGTGGAACATCCCGACAACAGTATGACGGCAAAAAGTGAAATAACTTGTTTGTGAACTCGCATACAAATGCCAGCCTTGCACGGGCATTTTTGCTTGTAAAGTCGTTTTACAATCGAGTTTTTCAGGACGGCAAAACCGTTGCCACACGGAGAATGCTGCATTAGTTTCCGCCCTGTCGATACGTCGATTGTGACGTTGAACTGTTCATCGAGAGAGTTGGTTATGGCATATCTAAACGAGAATTATCTCAAACTTAAGGCGGGTTATCTGTTTCCCGAAATCGCCCGTCGGGTAAAGTTGTTTTGTGATGGAAATCCCGAGGCCGCGCAACGTCTCATTCGCTGCGGTATCGGCGATGTCACCGAACCGTTGCCGGAGGCTGCCTGTCGCGCGATTCACCGGGCGGTGGATGAAATGGGGAAGCGGGAGACCTTTCGTGGGTACGGGCCCGAACAGGGCTACGAATTTCTCCGAACAGCGATTGCTGCCAATGATTACGAGTCGCGTGGGATTGACGTGACACCCGATGAGATCTTTGTTTCCGATGGGTCGAAGTGCGACAGCGCCAATTTTCTCGATGTCCTCGGCTCGAAGAACAAAATTGCGGTGATGGATCCGGTTTATCCGGTATATGTGGACACCAATGTCATGGTGGGTAACACCGGTGACGCGAATGGCACCGGACAATATCCCGGTCTGGTTTATTTACCTTGTACGGCCGAGAATGGTTTTGTGCCGGAAATTCCTGCGGAAGCAGTAGATATCATCTACCTTTGCTATCCTAACAATCCTACGGGTGCCGTCGCCACTCGGGAGCAATTGACCGCCTGGGTCGAATATGCCCGGCGACACCGGGCGATAATTCTGTACGATGCAGCCTATGTCGCCTATGTCCGCGATGCCGATGTGCCGCTATCGATTTATGAAATCGAAGGGGCTCGGGAGTGCGCTGTCGAGTTCCGCAGTTTCTCCAAGAATGGCGGTTTTACTGGAACCCGGTGCGCATTCACGGTGGTACCGAAAGATTTGAATGGTTATACCGAATCGGGTGAGGCTGTTTCTCTGCATCGCCTGTGGGGCCGCCGAATGAGTACGAAGTTCAACGGCGTCAGCTACCCGATTCAGCGGGGTGCGGAATCACTTTACTCGCCCGAGGGCAAGTTGCAGGTGCAGACCCTGGTGGATCATTACATGGGCAATGCTGAAATACTCGTTAATGGAGCCAAAGCGGCCGGTTTGACGGTTTTCGGCGGCGTTAATGCGCCGTATATCTGGATCAGGACGCCGGATGGCCTGGGGAGTTGGGAGGTTTTTGATCGTATTCTCAATCAGGCCAATGTCGTAATTACGCCCGGTGCCGGTTTTGGCGGTGGCGGAGAAGGTTACTTCCGAATATCGGCGTTTAATAGCAGAGCCAACGCCGAAGAGGTGGCCCGACGCCTTAAGGAGTTGAAATGGTGAAGAGAGGGACGGTTTCCTTTGATTAACTGGTTATTCAGTCGGCTTCGATCAATTGCTTGAGTTACGAAATTTTGCTGTAATCCAATTTCTAGTGTGGTATTTAAGTTCTTGGAGTAACCAATGAAAATGTCCAATAATCTTTTGCAAAGACTTCTCATCTGCGCTGGCTCGGCTGTTGTCGCGCTTGCCTTGACTGGCTGCGTCGCCCGACAAGAAGCCCCAACTTACACATTTGGCCAGACGGCGCATCCGGGCAATCCGTATGAAAGGGCGGAAACGATCGGACATGTTCCTGCCGTCGTAGAAGTTCCTTCGCAACCGGTTTCGTCGCAAACGACTCCAAACACTCTGGATATGCGTACTGAATTGGTGCGCATTCAAAAACGTGCCCCGGCGGCCGCCAGCGTCGGTCAAACGATTGAGAATGAGATTGTGCTGACTCCGCTGACCCACATTGGAAATGTGGTTCTCACTCATTACCTGTCGGCAAACTCGACCTACGTTCGCTCGGAGCCGCCGGCGGCGGTCAGCGGTAAACAACTTGTTTGGACATACGACCAGTTGAAGCAGGGCGATGTTCAGACCATCAAGGTCTGGCTCAAGCCAACTGCCGAGGGGGACATGACCAGCTGTTCGACCATCAGTGCGTTGCCGTATGGCTGTGTGACAACGATTGTGGGACGGCCGGCGTTGACGATTGAGAAAACAGGTCCAGCCACCGCGCAAGTTGGCGAGTCGGTAACCTATTCCATTGTAGTTCGCAACACGGGCACCTCGCTTGCTCAGAAAGTTGAAGTGACCGATAAGGTTCCGTCTGGATTTACCCATGAGTCAGGGCGACAGGAACTGGTTTTTGAGGCGGGTGACCTGAAACCGGGTGAAGCCAAACAGGCATCAGTGACCCTTCAAGCACAACAGCGCGGGAGCTTCACCAATGTAGCTGTCGCCAATTCGGCAAATGCCGGCAGTGTCACGGCGAACGCCGTAACGCTGGTCGTGATGCCCGGACTCAAAGTTGTCAAGACTGGTCCGCCACAACAGTTCCTTGGCAAGAACGCCAACTATAAGATCACTGTTTCAAATATTGGTGACACCACGTTGAACAATGTCCGGGTTACGGATCAGGCCCCGGCTAACGCCGCTATTGCCGATGCTCCCGGCGCACTGGTATCGGGTTCGCAGGCGACGTGGACGGTGGGTTCGCTTGATGCGGGCAAGAGTCAGTCCTTCGACATTGCGCTTCGCGCCAGTGCCGCTGGTGTGACCGTGAACCGGGCGGTTGCCACGGCGGATGGTGGGTTGAATGATTCCAGCGAGGCGGAGACCCTCTGGCGCGGTTTTGCCGCCGTGCTGGTCGAAATGGTTGATGATCCCGACCCATTGTTGATTGGAGAGACGACCACTTACACCTTGCGAGTGACTAATCAGGGAACTGCCCCGGATAAAAATATTAAGGTGGTGATTAAATTCCCGTCTCAAATCATTCCCGTTTCCGTGGGCGGCATCACTGAGGGCGTTATCCAGGGCAATCAGGTGAACTTTAGCGTTTTGCCGAGTATCGGGCCGAAACAGGTGGCGACATGGACGGTTCGGGCCAAGGCCACCGTAGTTGGCGACGCCCGTATCCAGGCCGAAGTCACGACCGAACTTCTGAAATCGCAGCCCGTGACAGAGGTTGAAGCCACTCAGGTTTACTAAGCGAAAAATCTGGTTGAACAAAAAACCGGCCGGTGTAGTGCCGACCGGTTTTTTTGTGTCAAGAAGTTGGTCTACACCCGCTTTGCCAGTTCGTCCGAACTGGCTTCCAACACGTCGTTGTGCAGTGAATTTCCGTGGGAATCCATCGTCACGACGACCGGGAAGTTCTCGACTTCCAGTTCCCAAATGGCTTCGGGCGACCCGAACTCTTCGAGGAAATACACGTTCCTGACCTTTGTGATGCATTCGGCCAACACCTGAGCGGCCCCGCCAATGGCGTGCAGATAGACGCACCCATATTCTTTGCAGGCGGCCAGGGTCTTATCGCCCATGCCGCCCTTGCCGATGACACCGCGCACGCCGAAGTCGCGAATAATCTGCCATTGATACGGCTCCTCGCGGATCGACGTCGTCGGTCCGGCTGCAGTGCATTTCCACGTGCCGTCATCCTGCTCCATCATCACGGGTCCACAGTGATAAATAATACCGTCCTGAAGGCTGACTCCAGCGGGCAGTTTTCCGCCTTCGTGGAGATATTTGTGAACCGCATCGCGCCCGGTAAAGACGATGCCCGAAATGCAGACTTCGTCGCCAACCTTGAGGTCGCGTATCTTTTCTTTGGTGAAGGGAATTTGCAGTGAAACCATTTTAATAGAGCCAGTTTTGTATCTCGCCGGTGGAATCGAGCGTTATGCCCTGTCGTCGGTAGGCCCAGCACATGTAGCTGACACTGACAAAGTACGAAGCCGGCACTCGGTTGATGGCGTCAATCTTGACGCCGAGCAAAGTCGCCTTGCCGCCAAACCCCATCGGGCCGATTCCCAATTCGTTGGCCGTACTGAGAATGTCCTGTTCAAGTTCATCCAATTCCGGCACTGAATTCCGGTCGCCCAGCGTTCGCAGGAACTGCATCTTGGAGTATTCATAACCGGTCGCCCGGTCTCCTCCGATGCAGACGCCCAGTACGCCGGGACCACAACCTTTCCCCTGCGCCTGTACCACTGCATCCAGGATGACCTTGCGGCATCCATTGAGGTCGCGATCGGCCTTCAATGCCGTGTTTGGAAGGGAATACTGCGCGCCAACATTTTCGCAACCGCCCCCCTTTAACACGAGTCGTACATCAAGTTCCTCGCTGCGGTGCTGGTGAAAATGCAGCGTGGGAGCGCCCGGTCCCACGTTCGTCCCGTCATTCCGGCCGGTGAGCGAATCGACGGAGTTTTGTCGGAGGTAACCGAGTTTGGTAGCCTGTTTGACTGCCAGCCGGGCGGTGTCGTCAAAGACGATCTGGTCCATCCCAACCGGACATTTCACGTAAAATATTACACTCCCGGTGTCCTGGCAAATCGGCTGAGACTTTTGCTTTGCCAACGCGATGTTGCGCTCAATGATCTTCAGCGCACTCTCGGCAATCGTGCCTTTCTTCTCGTTCTCAAGGGACTGAATCAACGCCTGGTTGACGTCGTCCGGAATCTCTGCTGAGGTGCGCCGGATCAGCTCGGTAAGCGAGTCTTTCAGTGCCT
>CALBIE010000657.1 GCA_937893495.1 uncultured Verrucomicrobiales bacterium
GCCCGACTTTTTCCACCTACGTTGGGAAACGAGTTTGTGTCAGCACGGTCCATCATCCAGATCTTGAAACCTGTCGAATGTTGCTTATGGCAAAACGGACGATTCTCCCAATCAATCAAATACCGGTATCCGATTGCTCCAGCGACAAAAAGACTCATGCACGCGATGAACACGCGTTTCAGCCATTTCCAAATGACGGGATTTAATTGCAAAAACTACGGCAGCTTCGCCACCACAAGATCAAAATGCTCGCCATTCTCCCGGAGGACGACCATTTCCTTGTCAGTGAGTTTGTCCACTTGCACCGCGCCAAACAGTGCATCGATGATTTCGAAGCCGACGGGGCCAGTCTTTTCCTTCACATTGCGGCGCGCGGCCTTTTCGTTGATCTTGCTCGGGTCGTTCTCGAGCAGGTAGTCAAGGTCGAGTCGCAAGCCCCAGTATTTGCTCGAACCGAACAGATTCTTGTGGAATCGCTGCGTGTTCGTAACCACCCATTTCTTTCCGCCGCTGTCGTAGGTGAACATATCGAGTGGGCGATTACCCGAGCCGAGTTCCACGACGCTGGTGCCCCGGATGTTTGCGCCGGAGCGAATGTCATCGAGCGGGAACTTGGCGATGGGTGTGCAGGCGAACGCCCCGACGACGAAGTGTTTTCCGTTGTCCTCCAGAGGTACGAAACTTTGGATGGGCGCCTTGGTCTCCCATCGACGATGCGAAACGTGATACGTCTCCGCACTATACGTGGTGCCAGATTGGTCGTGGGTGAGCGGCAGCGGAAAGACAAAGATGCGGCTCGTGAATTCCTCGTTGCTCTGGCCGGTGGCGAGAATGCGATCTTTCGCGAATGCGACATCGGAGATGTTGCGGACCTTTGCGCCTTCCTTGGCGGGCATGGGAACCCGGACCCAGTTGAGTTTGTCAGTGGCCAGCGGTTCAATATTCCCCTTCGCATCAACTGTGAGGATACCGGCGACATTGCCCGGTTGGCGTAGCACGCCGAGGTAAATTTTGCCGCTGGCCGGATTCACAGCCAGGTCAACGAAGCGGACGTTCTTGCCCGGCGCGCCCATTTTCGCCCCAACCAGTTCGTCGAGCTTTGGCACGGGCTTGTTGAGCTTTTGCAAGGGTCCGGTATCGCCGGTGTCGATGCCTACGATGGAAGCGTTTCGCGAATCGGCGACGAGGAGCAGGCCATTCGGTCCGAAGCTGAGCGACGTAATCGACCCGAGCTTGAGGCTGCCCGTTTGCGCATTCTTGAAATAGAGACTCGAAGCCGATTTGGCGCAAAGAGTGTGCGAACCAGCCAGAGTGAGGGCGAAACTGATGGAGAGAGAGAGCAAGGTTTTCATTTGTTGATGGACTGCTGCTTTTGACGGAATGGTGTGGAATTTATTGTGTGACTGCCCGCGCGTCCAGAATTGAATTAGCAACTGTTTCGTTGACAGGTCACGGCAGGCGTTTAGCGTCCTGCTCATCCATCGACGATTAGTCCGGGACAACCTGCGTCCGAACGCAAACCCACGAAAAATGAGCGAAAACGAAAAAGCAGCACCTGCGGACTCCGGCACCCCCCAATCATGGTATCAGGGCGTGACGAACTACCAATGGCTTGTGCTGTTCGTCTGTTCGGCCGGCTGGATGTTCGACATTTTTGAGGGGCAGATCTTTGTCGCCTCGATGCGAGACGCGATGCCGCAACTGCTCGGCGGGGTTTCGGCCGACGATCCGGAGGTGGCCCGGTGGAACAACTACTCGTTCTCGTCGTTCCTTTTTGGCGGCGCAATCGGCGGTGTGTTCTTCGGCTGGCTCAGCGACAAGTGGGGCCGCTCGAAGACGATGATCGTCACAATTCTCTTCTATTCGATCTTCACCAGCGTGACGGCGCTTGCTCAGGAGCCCTGGCACATGGTGGCTTTGCGATTCCTCGTGGCGATGGGTGTCGGCGGTGAGTGGGCGGTGGCCAGCGCGATGGTCGCCGAGGTCATGCCCAAGCATTCTCGCCCGGTCATGAGCTCGATCTTTCATGCGTCAAGCGTCGGCGGCACGCTGCTTGCCGCGGCCGTCGGCTTCTTCATACTCGCGGCCAAGCCATGGGGCGACACCACTTGGAAACTTGGCTTCCTCATTGGTGTCGTCCCCGCGCTGCTCATCCTCATCATCCGCTGGAAGATGCGGGAACCCGAGCAATGGGAGAAGGCAAAGGAAAAGGCGTCGAAGGACAAGTCGCAGGCGACGGGAAGAATGGGCGACCTGTTCAATGCGGAAAACATGCGCAACACCTTGGTTGGTGTCACTTTGGCAACCATCGGTCTCGTCACCTTCTGGGGTTGCCACATCTACGGCAAGAACGCGCTACTACGTCATGCGCAGGGCGCTGCACTGGTGGCGGAAGGCGTCGCCAAGGATGCACCCAAGGAAGTCAAGCAGGTGGCCTTCAAGAAGCACGAGAAAAGCATCAAGAAGGCTGAGATGACAAGCATGACGTTGAACACCATCGGGGGCGGATTGGGCCTCGTGCTCTTCGGTTGGATTTCCACCAAGCTGGGTCGTCGTGGCGCCTTCGTCTTTTATCATGCCGGAGCGGCAGTGATGGTGGTGGTGATGTTCAAGTTTCTGATTCCGAACGGCGCATCGTTCAATGCGTTGGCGATCGCGCTGCCGATTTTCGGCTTCCTCACTCTGGGGATGCATGCGGGTTACGCGGTTTACTTCCCGGAATTGTATCCCACCAGGCTCCGTGGGACGGGAACCGGGTTCTGCTTCAACATGGGCCGTGTCGGCTCCGCGCTCTACCTCATGTTCGTCGCCACCCGTTGGGCGCCGGACCAGGCAGCGCTCTACATGGCGCCCATCTACATCGTCGGTATCTTCGTCGCCCTTGCAGGGCCGGAAACCCGCGGTTCCGAGTTGAAAGAGTGACGGTTTGGGGATTTTGGAGCGGCAGATGGAGAATGATGGAATCCATCTCCCCGGGTGAACATGCCTTTGCGATCAGTTCGATATCCCTCACGTACTGGCCGATTGAACCGCTTTCCGCATGCCCGTATATCATTCCAGAAAACGCTTACCCCTCACGCTGCCATCGTTCGGCCAGGGCTTTGAATCGAATGTCATGAGTGAAGAGGACTCGTCCGGAATCGGTAGCCACTTGTAACAGTTCGTCATCCGGCATCCGATTTGTTCCCTCCTCCACTGCGGTTGCGACATCGACTCCGCGAAGTCGCAACTGCCGAGTAATAGGCATCGGAATGTGGACATTCATGTAGAGCGCGACCGGCATCAGTTCCGCGCCTTTTGAGTCCGGAGACGATTCAACAAATCGGTCTGCGGAGATTCATCACGATCCCGCTGCGCAGTCTGTCGCTCGTCCGTCATCTCCCGTTCGATCTCCTCGCGGTTATCATGATAATAACCGAGTGCGGCATGAACTTCAGCCTGGGTGAGGTAGGGGTAATGCAGGACAATCTCCTCGGCGGTCCACCCGCGACCGACGTAGTCCGTGACGATCATGGCCACCCGGGTGCGCGGATGCTGTTCCAGATGAGCCGGCTTGTCTGCCGTTTTGACAATGTGGGGATAACCGACGACGATAGCCATGGTGAGAGGCTACGTGAGAGCAATAATCTCGTCAACCGCCGGTAGCGGCTCGTTTAGTCTCAGCAATTCTCAATTTGGCGGAACGGGTGAGGGTGGATGGGGCATGAGGGTGGCG
>CALBIE010000658.1 GCA_937893495.1 uncultured Verrucomicrobiales bacterium
CAATATTCTTTTCCGTCATTCTGCTGGCCTTTGATCTTTCGGCCGCCAAAGCCGTCAAGATTACTCAGACCAAAGATTCCGCTCGCGTAACTATCAATGGCGAGTTTTTTACCGAATACGTATTCAACGGCCATTCGAAGCCGATTCTTTATCCGGTCATCGGTCCGCATGGCATCCCGATGACTCGCAACTACCCGATGAAAGAGGACGTCGATAATGAAGCGAAAGACCATCCTCACCATAAGTCAATCTGGTACACCCACGACGACGTCAACAAAGTTCAATTCTGGCTCGAGTATCCGGGCAAGAATTCTAAATTGAAGCCGGGCAAAATCAGCCAACGATCAATGAAGATTGATGGTAATAAGATTCGCACCAGCGACCATTGGGCTGACCATGAAGGAAAAGTTTTGTGTACCGACAGTCGAGTCATCGAGTTTGGCACCACGGCCGTCGGACGTTATATTGATTTTTCTATCACCCTTCACGCTGACCACGGGGACGTCACATTCGGAGACACCAAGGAAGGCAGTATGGGGATACGCACTAATCCTTTGCTCAGGCTGCGGGCCGACGCCAAGCGGGGCAATCACACGGCCAAAGGCCTGGGCATCAACAGCGAAGGTGTCAAGGGTAAGGACATGTGGGGCAAGCGCGCCAAATGGGTAGATTACTGGGCTCCGATTGACGGAAAAACCGTCGGCGTCGCAATTTTCGACCATCCGGAAAACCCCCGCCATCCCACCTGGTGGCACGCTCGCGACTACGGCCTGATTGCCGCTAATCCCTTCGGTGTTCACCATTTCGAGAAAAAACCGGCCGGGACAGGAGACATGTTGATCAAGTCCGGCAAAAGCATCACCTTCAACTACCGGTTCCTCTTCCATGAAGGCGATGTTGAATCCGCGAATATTGCCGGTGAATACAAGGCATGGAGCAAATAGTCTTTTAATGTTGCGAAGACCTATCATACATCACTCATGAAAACACAAAGATTCGACCGTCGTTCATTTCTGAAGACTACTGGTTACGGAGTTAGCGCCTTCTACATCGCGAAAACTTCCTGGGCGCAAAACAGTCCCGGCGACACCATTCGCGCAGGCGTCATCGGCTTTCGCAGTCGGGGCCGTTCGCACATCAGCAGCCTTTCAAATCTCAAACACAAGGGTGTCTCCATCACGGCCCTCTGCGATGTGGACGCTAAAGTGCTCGACAGCGGCGTCAAAAGCCTTGAGAAGAAAAAGGCTAAAGTTAAGGGGTACTCGGATTTGCGCAAAATGCTCGAAGACAAAGACCTCGACGTGATTTCAATTGCCACACCCAATCACTGGCATTCACTGGCAGCCATCCTGGCCATTCAGGCCGGCAAGGACGTGTATGTGGAAAAGCCCGTGTCCCATAACGTCTGGGAGGGACGACAACTCGTCAACGCAGCACGTAAATACAAGCGAATTGTTCAAACTGGAACACAAAGCCGCTCCAGCGACGGGTTGCAGGAAGCTGTAAAATGGGTTCAGGCCGGCAATCTTGGTAAGATCGAAATCGCGCGCGGCCTCTGCTATAAAAACCGCCCCAGCATCGGCCTTACCAAAGGACCTCATCCGGTGCCGGAGAACATCGATTGGGATCTCTGGTGCGGACCTGCTCCCCTCAAACCGCCGACGCGCAATTCCAAGAAAAATGGCCCGGTACACTATGACTGGCACTGGACCTGGGACTACGGCAACGGTGATCTCGGGAATCAAGGCATTCACCAAATGGATATTGCCCGTTGGTTTATGGGCGAGATGCAACTCTCTCCTCGCGTTTGGAGTCTTGGTGGACGCGTTGGTTACGAAGACGATGGAGAAACACCCAACTCACAAATCGTGTATCACGACTACAAAAATGCCCCGCTGATCTTTGAGGTGCGAGGTCTCCCACAGAGTAAGACCGAGAACGGACGCCCGGTTTACATGGGGGCGAGCGTGGGCGTTATCATCCATTGCGAGGGTGGCAATGTCTCTATTCCCAACTATTCCGGCGCCAACGTGCTCGATAAAAACGGCAAGGAAATCAAAAAATTCACAAGCAAAACCCAAGGCAACGACGCTCATTTCGATAACTTTATCGCTGCGGTCAAAAGCCGTAAACCAGAGGATCTCAATGCCGACATTCTCGAAGGCCATCTCTCCAGCGCCTTGTGCCACACCGGCAATATCTCGTATCGCCTGGGAGCAACTGCCAACCCCGAAGAGTTGAAGGCGTTTGCAAAATCCGAAAAGGGCGGAGAAGAGTCATTGGGCCGACTGATTGATCATCTCGACAAAAACGGAGTGAACCTCGCCAAGGAAAAACTCACCCTGGGACCTGCGTTGAAGATGAATCCCGGGACAGAGAAGTTTATCGGCAACCCTGCCGCGGACAAACTGCTCACCCGTGAATACCGAAAACCGTTTGTCGTCCCGAAAATCGTGTAACGTATCCGGTCGAATTAATTGAAAAAAAGAGGCGGATTTTTCCGCCTCTTTTTTTGTCGAATTGATCGGCGGCCGAAACCGACTCAAATCCGACCCTCGTCCGCGTCGATATAGTCAACGAAGCATTGAATATCTTCTCGATCAGCGATTCCCGACTCCTCTTTGCGTTGCTTCAGCTTCGCGCGCACTTCATCGCCTTCCCGTCCATAGTTGATGATGTAATCCTTAAATCTGTTTCTCACGCGGTCAGACACTTTCACGTTCTTGATAACCCAATCGCAAACTTGACCATCTGTCAGAGATTTCTTGACGACTTCAACAAACTTCTCCCCGTCCACCTCTGCTGTTTCCAGCCATCTGGCATCGAATCCTTTGTTCAGATAATTCGGCTGATAATCCTCTGGCAATTTACCAGCCAGATGCAGTCGAACTTTGTCAATAAGCCGGGGCAAATGCACCCAGCCCGCCATACTTTCGAGCGGACTGCGAGGGTAGATTTTTTCGATACTCATCGGGACGGGATATTTCGTAAATACGCCAATTCTGTCAATCCCTGGCATTTGCGGACGTACATCCTGCGTAACCGCCAGCAATTCAAAAGCGATTCCCGCTCCATACGACATCGCGATGAAGTGGGAGGTACGCGATATTTGACAAGTAATGCTCATTCCGATTAAATCATCCCGTTACCATCACCCCGACAAAGGGCCGCCCAATGAGCCCCGAAGATGCTCGAAATAAAATTGCGGACATTCAGATTCTCCGTTCCCGGTTAAATCGTTGGAGAACTGGTTTGCCGCTTTCCATTATTACCATTGTTACCGTTTGCGTCCTGATGATCTACGATGCGGGCGAAAGTCTGGCCCGGGAAGGTCCGCGGAAGGAGGAGTTCGTTGCCGAGGTTTCGCGCGGTTTGGAGCAAAACGTCCAACCACTGGTCGAGCAGGTCGCTTATCAGACAATGCAGGAAACTAAAAATTCCGTATTGGACGAGATTGATAAGATCAATGCCCGTACGCCCGAAATAACAAAAGCGCTTTCAAAAGAAATCGAATTGCTCGTGAACAACGTCCCCATGCGAGGCCGGCTTGTCATGAGTCAAACCTTCGGACAGGCCCTCAAAAAATCTGAGCCACGCCTTCGGAAAATGTTTCCCGACGTCGACGAGGAGAAAATCGGAGCCTTCGTGGTGCGTTTGACCGATCTGGCCGCAGAGCAGTCCGAGCACGCTGCAGACGCACTATTCGAGCGCCACT
>CALBIE010000659.1 GCA_937893495.1 uncultured Verrucomicrobiales bacterium
CACCGTGAAAGCAATCACGAGCAAACGGTGGTGAGCAACCATCATTCGTAATTCCGATCAGCGTCCGTTCGATCTCGAGTCAGAGATCTCCGGCAAACTCCGGCGAACACTCACCGCTTCCACGCAGCCCAAAAAACAATCGGCGCGACTGGGAAACAGACCTCACTCCCGGCCCCGAAACGACTCCGATACCCCTTCATCTACGTGTGGCTCCCAAGCCACAAATGCCGGCTGACAACGAAGCCGCCAGCCATTGGCACATCCCAATTTAGTGATTCCAACAATTATGTGATGTAAACACCTTGCCAAGGTGGGTTTACCCGCGTAAATACCCCCGGTTTTGCGACGCGATTTACTGCTTGCGCGGATCGAATGTGAGTAGCCAGAATCGCCGCCCGTAAGAATCGGTTATGACTGAAGAAAGACAGGAAACACTGGGTTTTCCAGAGCAACAGGGCCTCTATGATCCCGCAATGGAGCGGGACTCGTGTGGTATCGGGTTTGTGGTCGATATCAAGGGGCGCAAATCTCATGAAATTGTTCAGGGAGCGCTTGAAATCTGCCTGAACCTCGATCATCGCGGCGGTTGTGGATGCGATCTGAGCACGGGCGACGGTGCGGGCATATTTTTGCAGATTTCCCACAACTTCTTCAGCGAAGTCTGCCGAAACGGGCCGGTCGATCTGCCGGGAGCAGGCGAATATGGCGTCGGATTCATCTTTTTACCGCCAAACGCGGGACACCGCGCGCAAATTGAGCGGGTTCTTGAAGATATTGTGATAGCCGAAGGGCAACGTTTCCTTGGATGGCGCACGGTCCCGGTCAAGAATGATATGCTGGGCAAGGCGTCTGCCAAGTGTGAACCGTTCATGCGACAGGCATTCATCGCCCGGAATTCGTCCCTGGCCGATGATCTGGCATTTGAGCGAAAGCTATACGTGATCAATCGCGTTGCGGCCCATCGGATTCGCAACAGCAATCTGCCCGGTCGGGAGTATTTCTATACCAGTTCTCTCTCCTGCCGGACGGTGATCTATAAAGGCATGCTCACCACGGAGCAACTGCCCGAGTATTTCCCGGACCTGAGCAACCCGGCCATGGACTCGGCGATGGCACTGACGCATTCGCGCTTCAGCACCAACACCTTTCCCAGTTGGCCACGGGCGCAACCGTTCCGCTATCTCAGCCACAATGGTGAAATCAACACCTTGCGCGGCAACGTAAATTGGATGCACGCCAGGCAGTCATTGTGCCGTAGCAACCTCTTTGGTGATGACCTGAAAAAGATCATGCCGGTCATCAACGAAGGTGGAAGCGATTCGGCGATGTTTGATGATTGTCTGGAATTCCTCGTGCTGAGCGGCCGTTCGCTTCAGGAAGCCGTCATGATGATGATCCCCGAACCGTGGGAGAATCACAAGCACATGAGCGACGAGAAGCGTGCGTTTTACGAATACAGCGCGACCGCGCTCGAACCGTGGGATGGTCCGGCTTCGATTGCCTTTTCCGACGGCATTCGCATTGGTGCCGTGCTGGATCGCAATGGCCTGCGCCCCTCGCGTTATTTTGTGACCAAAGACGATCGGGTGATCATGGGATCGGAAGTCGGCGTACTCCCGGTCGATCCCGCCAACGTGCTCAAGAAAGGTCGCCTCGAGCCCGGGCGCATGTTCCTGATCGACACCGAGCAGGGACGAATCATCGACGATTCGGAAATCAAGAAAACCGTTTCGACACAACGTCCGTACGAAATCTGGCTCAAACAGAATCTTCGCGAACTGAACAGCCTGCCCGAGCCACGTGAGGTTGCGGAGGTGGATGAAGAAACGCTGCACCAGCGGCTGCTGGCGTTTGGTTATACCTTCGAAGACATGCGCTTCATCCTTGGACCGATGGGCACGACGGGGGTCGAGCCGCTCGGTTCCATGGGCAATGATGCGCCTCTGGCCGTTTTGTCGGACCGTTCGCAACTGCTCTACAATTATTTCAAGCAACTGTTCGCGCAGGTGACCAATCCGCCGATCGATTCAATCCGCGAGGCGATCATTACGGCGAGCGTGACTTTTGTCGGTTCGGAGGGCGATCTCCTGAATCCGAAACCCGAAAACTGCCGGATGATCAAGCTGGACTACCCGATCGTGAGCAATCGCGAACTGGAAAAGCTTCGTCAGGTGGAGGCCGTGGGGTTCAAAGCCGCGACCTTGCCAATGGTTTTCGAGCCCAATGATCCCGATCGCGGACTGTTCGATAATCTGCCGGATCGGTTTGAATCACCCGTTCAGGACGACGATCTTGGATCGGCGCTCGAACAGTTGTTTGAAGGCGCCACCCAATTGATCAATGACGGCGTCAACATCCTGATTCTTTCCGACCGCGATATTGACGCCACGCACGCGGGCATTCCAGCGCTTCTGGCGGTCGCCGGCCTGCATCACCACCTGATTCGCGAAGGGACCCGCACGCGCGTGTCAATCGTCCTCGAATCTGGTGAGCCGCGCGAAGTGCATCACCACGCACTGCTGATTGGCTACGGCGCGGACGTCATCAATCCCTACGTCGCGTTCGAATCGATGCATCACCTGATCGAAACCGGTGAGGTCTCAGGCGACTTTGACAAAGCCTGTACAAACTACATCAAGGCCTGCGTCAAAGGCGTGATCAAAACGATGTCCAAGATGGGAATTTCGACGATTGCCAGTTATCGGGGAGCGCAGATTTTTGAGGCAATCGGCATCAACAAAACCGTGATTGACCGGTACTTTACCCGGACGGCATCGCGTGTCGGCGGCATCGGGCTGGAAGGAATCGCGGCGGAAGTCCGAACGCGTCACCAGAAGGCATTTCCACGCCGTGGACGGCCGGCGGCGGAACTGGATTCTGGCGGCGTGCACCAATGGCGGAAAGACGGAGAACGTCATCTTTTCAGTCCGGCGGTCATTCACAGTCTCCAGAAGGCAACCACCCTGGGCGACTACGAGCTGTTCAAAAAATATTCAGCCCTGGTCGATGAACAAACCCGCGAGCATTACACGCTGCGTGGCCTGATGGACTTGAAATTCGCGCGCGCGCCAATTCCAATTGATGAAGTTGAACCGGTCGAGACGATCGTAAAACGCTTCAAGACCGGCGCCATGTCCTTCGGCTCAATCAGCGCCGAAGCACACGAGACGTTGGCAATCGCCATGAACCGGATTGGCGGCAAGAGCAACACCGGTGAAGGTGGTGAGGATCCAAAACGCTTTACGCCGGATGCGAACGGCGATTTGCGGCGCAGCGCGATCAAGCAGGTGGCTTCCGGCCGGTTCGGTGTGACCAGTCACTACCTGGTCAACTCGGACGAATTGCAGATCAAGATGGCCCAGGGCGCGAAGCCCGGCGAGGGTGGACAATTGCCGGGCCACAAGGTGCTGCCGGTCATCGCGAAGGTCCGCGGAACAACACCCGGTGTCGGGTTGATTTCACCACCGCCGCATCACGACATCTACTCGATCGAAGATCTTGCAGAGTTGATTCACGATTTGAAGAACGCGAATCACCACGCTCGAATCAACGTCAAGCTCGTCTCCGAAATCGGTGTGGGAACCATCGCGGCGGGCGTCGCCAAAGCCCGGGCGGATGTGATTCTGATTTCCGGTTACGACGGAGGGACGGGGGCTTCGCCACGCTCAAGCATCCAGCACGCGGGAGCTCCCTGGGAGCTTGGTGTGGCGGAAACAAACCAGACGCTGCTGCTCAACGATTTGCGAAGCCGGGTCGTCGTCGAGACGGACGGACAGTTGAAAACCGGTCGTGATGTGGTGATCGCGACCCTGTTGGGCGCCGAGGAATACGGGTTCGCGACAGCTCCTCTGGTAACCATGGGTTGCCTCCTGATGCGGGTGTGCCACCTGAACACCTGCCCCGTCGGTGTGGCCACGCAAAACGAGGAACTGCGCAAGAACTTCCGCGGTTCACCGGACTCGGTCGTGAATTTCATGAAGTTCATCGCGCAGGAGATGCGTGAGATAATGGCCAGATTGGGTTTCCGCACCGTCAACGAAATGGTTGGACGTTCGGATCGTCTGGAGATGCGCAAGGCGATTGATCACTGGAAGGCCCGGGGCCTGGACTTTTCGAAGATTCTTTATCGACCACCGGTCGGCCCGGAGGTGGGCACGTATTGCAAGATGAAGCAGAATCATCTGCTCGATCGCGCCCTCGACAACACCCGTCTGCTGGCAATCTGCGAGCCGGCAATTCAAAGGGGTGAAGCCGTCGAGGCATCGCTGCTGATTCAAAACACCGATCGAGTCGTCGGCACGATTGTCGGCTCGGAAATCAGCCGGAGGTACGGCGCGGACGGTTTGCCGGACAACACCATCAAACTGAGATTTGAGGGCTCTGCCGGCCAGAGCTTCGCAGCGTTCACTCCCCGGGGCATGTCCTTCGAATTGGAAGGCGACGCAAATGATTACCTGGGCAAAGGGCTTTCGGGCTCTCTGGTAGTGGTGTATCCGCCAAAAAAGTCCACCTTCGTTCCGCACGAAAACATCATCATCGGCAATGTCGCCTTCTACGGTGCGACCGCTGGCCAGGCGTACATTGCCGGTCAAGCCGGCGAACGATTCTGCGTGCGCAACAGCGGCGTTGACGCGGTCATCGAGGGAGTCGGCGACCACGGATGTGAGTACATGACCGGCGGTTCCGTGGTGATTCTCGGTTCGACCGGACGGAACTTTGCCGCCGGAATGTCCGGAGGAACGGCCTATGTCCTCGATGAAGACGGCACATTTGGTTCGCGGCTCAACGGTGAAATGGTCGCGCTCTACTCATTGCTGGAAGCCGAAGACGAGGAAATCCAGCACGTCAAGGAGATGATTGAACGTCACGTGAAATACACTTTCAGCAAACGTGGGAGGACGATTCTGGAAGGTTGGGACGACTGGGTCGGAATGTTCCGCAAGGTCCTGCCACGCGACTACGAGCGGGTGCTCACCGCACAAAAGAAAGCACTGGAATCGGGACTGGAAGGCGACGATGCCATCCGGGCCGCATTCGAAGCCAATATTCAAGACGTATCCCGGGTCGGCGGAAATTGATTCCTCCGCTCCGTCTGGAATTTGAATCACACATTTATCTATGGGTAAGCCAACCGGATTTTTTGAGTACGAACGAAAGACCATCCCGGAACGGGATCCGAAAGAACGTATTGGAGACTGGCGCGAAACGCACGATCATCGGGACGACGAGGCCGTCGCCGAGCAGGGTGCGCGCTGCATGGACTGCGGTGTGCCTTACTGCCACACCGGCATGATTCTGAGTGGCATGGCCTCCGGTTGTCCGATCAACAATCTCATTCCCGAGTTCAACGACCTCGTTTACAAAGGGCGCTGGAAGGAGGCCTACGAACGATTAATCCGGACAAATAATTTCCCCGAATTCACCGGCCGCGTCTGCCCTGCCCCCTGCGAAGGTTCATGTGTGCTCGGTTCCATCGAACCCCCGGTAACGATCAAGAACATCGAGTGTTCAATCATTGATCGTGCTTTCGAAGAAAACTGGGTAACCCCGGACACTCCGGCCGAACGCACCGGCAAGAAGGTCGCGGTCGTTGGTTCAGGCCCAGCCGGGTTGGCGTGCGCCGCGCAGTTGAACAGCGTCGGTCATGACGTAACCGTTTTCGAACGGGCGGATCGCGTCGGCGGCCTGTTGATGTACGGCATCCCCAACATGAAGCTGGAGAAGGAACAAATCGTGCAGCGACGCGTCGATCTGATGGAGAAGGCGGGTGTCAAGTTCATCACCAACACCCAGATCGGGCGCGACTATCCCGCCGAAAAACTCCGCAAAGAATTCGACGCGACCGTGCTTTGTTGTGGTGCCACGCACGCACGCGATTTGCCGATTGAAGGCCGCGAACTCGACGGCGTTCATTTCGCAATGGAGTTTCTTTCGGCAAACACCAAAAACCTGCTCGACTCGAAATTCAACGGTTCGACGCCACCAATCTACGCGAAGGACAAAGACGTCGTGGTCATTGGCGGCGGTGACACAGGGACGGATTGCGTCGGAACTTCGATGCGTCACGGATGCCGGAGCATCACCCAATTGGAGATTATGCCACAACCTCCGCTCGAACGCGCCGCCAACAATCCGTGGCCGGAATGGCCGAAGACACTGCGCGTCGATTACGGCCAGGAAGAGGCGATTGCTGTCTTCGGTGCGGACCCACGAGAATACCTCGTGACAGCCAAGCGATTTATCAAAGACGACGACGGCAAACTGAGCGGCGTGGAGATCGTCAATGTTGAATGGGTGAACAAGGACGGACGCTTTATTCCGAACGATGTCGAAAGCAGCAGACGAATTATTCCCGCCCAACTGGTTTTGCTCGCAATGGGATTTCTTGGGCCCGAGCAACCGCTTGTGGATCAGCTCAAGTTGGAAAAAGACGCGCGCCAGAATGTCGCGGCGGAATACGGCAAATACACGACCAGCGTGGAAGGCATATTTGCCGCGGGCGACATGCGCCGGGGACAAAGCCTCGTCGTGTGGGCCATCAACGAAGGCCGCGAGGCCGCGCGCGAGTGCGATCGCTGGCTGATGGGCGACACACAATTGCCCTGATCCACAAATAATTGCGGCTTTGCCGCGCGGTGTTTGTCAGTGTTCATCCTTGGCCTTTCGCCTCGGTTGGTGCATTCAGTCTGAACAGAGTGAGCGAATTTCCGCCAGATCTTGGAGTGCGTGCGCTCCCGCGCCGCTTTCCTGATGACTGCCTCGAATCAAAGACCGGACAAATGGGAAACCGGAACCCTTGTATCAATAGTCAAGAACTGACGCGTCAATTCACTTCTCAACAACCTTCGCCCCTGAGTGCGACAGTAACGTCCACCTGAATCCAGCGTCGCCGGCTTATGGAAGATTTCTGCACTGCAACGCCTCTGCGGACTGAAGTCCGCGCTCCTACTGCGGGGCTCCGCCCGAATGCGCCCTCCTCCGTACCGGTCTTTCGACTCCCTCCGCTGCTCCAATCGATCCCTTTCCGGTTCAATCTGAATTCCGAAGTCGGGGAGCACACCCTCACGGGCGTGGATGGCCGTGCCTCGCGTCGGCCCTTCGCGCGAAGGATAGTCTCGAACGCTCGGTCCTTTTCGGAGATCGGGATTAATCGGCACGCCATCGGTTTGTCCCCGCTGCTGCGACTCTGGAGAGTCGCGCGCCGGAACGCGGGTCTCCAGACCCGCAGCGGTGTCCAACCTACAGGAAGCGTCGCGCGCGCGACACTGACACGAACGCTTGAACCGTTCTGGTGCGATCGGGTTTTCCGCGAGGGCGCGGAAAACAGCGACCGAGGCGGGCTCGGTCCCCTTTTCCATTTCAGAGTTCAGACCAAAATCAGTTTCCACCGTCCTTCACCTGTTCAGATATTGCGATTACCGCATCAAGAAATGCGAAGGCTTCAGCAACAGCGGCAAAGTCGGACAAACGACTTTCGAGTCAACTGATCCAGATGGGTCGAATGACAATCTGAAACGGGTCAACGCAAATGACACACAATCCACACCTTGATGTCTGGGATATTGAGCCGAAGGATTTTCCTGCGGACGAAGCACCGTCAGTGAGGCTGAAATTCCTTCTCCGCTATGCCATTCTTGCGCCGTCAACTCACAACACTCAGCCGTGGCTTTTTTCCGTCAACGGAAATCGAGTGGAACTTTATGCCGACCGTTCCCGGGGATTGCGCATCACCGATGCAAATGATCGGCAACTCACCATCAGTTGCGGTTGTGCCCTCTTAAATCTTCAGGTGGCCATGCTGCATTTTGGCTGTGAACCATTGGTGGATATTCTCCCGGATCCAGACGATCCCGATCTGTTGGCGACCATCCATTTCGGACGTAAAATCTTTCCACCCGATGACAACGAAGTCCTGTTCGATTCAATCACCAAACGACGAACCAATCGCCAGTTATTTCGCGATGACCCGCTCCCGGCCGGACTGGATAAGGAACTGCAAGATGCCGTCAAGTCCGAACGCGCCTGGCTTCATTTTGTTCAGTCGCACGATGAGCGTAATGCCATCTCGGATCTGATCGCCAAGGGCGATCAGGCGCAGTGGGCCAGCAAACGGTTCCGACTCGAGCTCGCGGCGTGGACGCATCCCAATTCGAGTCAATCGGGAGACGGCATTCCGAACTATGCCATGAACACGGGCGATCTGCTTTCGGTGGCCGGACCGATGGTTATCCGCACCTTTGATCTCGGTGATGGACAGGCGGCGAAGGACCGCGATATCGCCATGTATTCGCCAGGGCTGGTCGTGCTTGGAACCGAGACCGATACGCCACGCGCGTGGATGGCTGCTGGCCAGGCGCTGGCACGACTGCTTTTGCGCGCACGTTCACAGCATGTCTTTGCGTCCTACCTCAACCAACCAATCGAGGTTGAGAAGTTTCGCAACGAACTCAGCGACACCATCGGACGCCGGGATTTTCCCCAAATCATTCTTCGCCTGGGATTCGGGCCGCATGTCAACCCGACGCCACGTCGGACGGTGGATGAGGTGATGAGTTAATCTCCGGCATTCTTAAGGGATTTCGGCCACAATTC
>CALBIE010000660.1 GCA_937893495.1 uncultured Verrucomicrobiales bacterium
CCCGGACTGGCAGGTCAGGAGACCTGCCCCACATTCACCAGCCCATTCGCGCGTGTTTTCGTTTAATTCCGCACCGCACACTGCGTCCGCTCGCTTTGAATTCATCCAGCTTCGATCTTAACTCCTTCACGACTTGCGGATAATCGAAATTGCCGGACCGGTTCCGAGGCGGCCATGAGGGCATTCATTTTCAACGGGGACAGAACACCCTTTTCGGCAGCGTGTTGTGAATATCCATAATCATTCACACGGAACCAGTCCGACATTGGTTACGAGGCCGACTCAGACTACACACAAATCAAGCCCAAGCCGACCTTCTCCGCACACACGGAGAAGCTCAAAAGTCAAAGAATTCAACATCGCTCGAATCATGGCGACACAACACGGTAGAAACCGCGCACCCGGTTTGTGGCTGCGTCATCCACAAACTGGAATGCTTGGCTGCCGCCGGTAAACGTCGTCAGGTCCGTCCAGCCAGGTGGATTACTAAGGTCGGTCGAAACCTGCAACCGATAGGTGCGCCCCGGCTCTCCCGATATCGAAAGGCTGAAACCGGTCGTTCGCACGGATACGGGAGTGTTTGCCGAAAGCGCCTCGATCACCAGGCCACCGCCGATGTTGATCGTGCCGGGCTGTCCCACGAAGGGCTTCGACACCAGATTCACCGTGACTTCCTGCGGAGTGGGCGAGTTGCCAAAGTTGACGCTCGTGGAACTGCCGGCTACCCCCGCCGCGTCGAACTCCACCGAGAAGATTGTTATGCCGTCAACCACCGTCACTCCGGCCGCGTTCGGATCGTCCCACGAGAACGTCAATTTGCCCGTCCCGGTGTTGTTGACGCCGAAATTCGCTCCGGCTAGACCGTTCAGCCCGTAATCGCCCGTGCCGACATACGAAATCACCGCCGGGTTCCAGTCCAACGTAAACTGTGCCGTCGTCACCGCCGCGAATCCCGCAACACTGATATTCACTTTGAAGCGGCTGCCCGGCGCCGGTGTCGCCGACCCGGCGCTGAAGGTCACGCCGTTCTGAGGCGGGGTGTTTACTGTCACGCTCACGGCTGTGGATGTGGTTGCCAGCCCCCCGTTGTCCGTGGCCCTGGCGGTAAGGCTGTGGGTTCCCACGCCCAGCGAATTCACAGCCAGTGTGAACGGACTTGCCGTGTCCTCACCCAGTTTTGTTGTGCCGTCGAAAAACTCCACCTTGGCCACCGTGCCATCACTGTCGCTGGCCGTCACTGTGAGCGTCACCGTCTGGCCGAGATTCACCGTTGCCGGGGTGGCGGCCAGGGTCACTGTGGGGGCCTGGTTTTGGGGACCACCCGATACAGTCACCGTCCCCGACTGGGCGTTCAGCGTCGTTGGGTTGAAGTTCACCGTGACTTCCTGTGGGGTGGGTGAGTTGCCGAAGCTGACGCTCGTGCTACTGCCGGCTGCACCGACCACATCGAACTCGACCGAGAAGATCACCGTCCCGTCGGCGACGGCCACTCCGACCGCATTCGGATCGTCCCACGAAAACGTGAGCTTGCCCGTCCCGGTGTTGTTGACGCCGTAATTGCCTCCGGCCAGACCGTTGAGACCGTAATCGCCCGTGCCGACATACGAAATCACCGCCGGGTTCCAGTCCAACGTGAATTGCGCCGTAGTCACCGCCGCGAATCCCGCGACGCTGATGTTAACCTTGAACCGGGTCGAAGGTGCCGGCGTTGCTGGACTGGCGCTGAAGGTGACGCTCTGGGCGGCGGCCACATTGAGCTTCCGCACAGGTTGTGTCCCCGACGCCATTGCTGTCGTTTGCAACTGGCCAACGACAGTCCACGAATTGTTGACATCACCCACTTTGACCGCCGTGTAGTTCTGACCCGGTTGATCGGCATTGAGGTTGGAATAGGAACGCGATTGCGGGTAGCCCCAGGGATTCTGTAAATCAGTGAATTGATGACTGGTTGGAACGAACCGCCACGAGCCCCCCGACAGGGCCGTGTCGATGCCGAGAATCAATCGTCGAATCAACGTGATATCCAGCGTGCTCACCGAACTGCTGTTGTTCGCATCGGCCGCGATGATCTTGAACGGGCTGTCGAGAGGGCCGCTTCCCAAGATATGACGGCGTATCAATGTAATATCCAGCGTGGTGACTCCCTGGTTGGCGGGCGCATCGCCTGCGCGGGTCGTCGCAACCGTATAGTTGCCGCCCACCGGCACCGAAAACTGGTAGGAGCCGTCCGTCGCGGTGGAAGCCGCGGAATTCGCACCACCGGAGACCGTGACCGTGGCTTGCGGCACACCCAAGCCTGAAGCGTAGTAGAGCGTGGAACCGTTGATGATGAAATTGTTCTCAATGTTGATTTGACCGGCGCGCAGTGTGGCGGGCACGACCAAGGGGGAACCGCCCGCCCCATTATTCTGCGTCACTTCAAACGCCAGTGGTGTGCCATCGAGGGTGATGCCGGTGGACTGGCCGGCGTTGCCCTTGAGATTGAACCGCAGGCGAAACAGCACCTTGCCGTCCGCCAGTGTGACGCCGGTCACGTTGGGATCGTCCCACGAAAATGTCATGGACCCGGCGGCTGTAGAATTGGTGTTGAAATTGCCATTGTTCAGTGACGGCAAGTCCGCTGCGTCCCAGCCCACGAACTCGGCGATGGCCGAGTTCCAGTGGAGTGATCCCTGAAGTGTGACAATGTTGGTGAACATCTCCACGGTAATCGGAATGCTAACGGCGCTGTTTCTTGCCCCGCTCGCATTACCGGCGGTAAAGGTGAGTCCGGGTTGCGTTACAATTATGTTGATGGCAGCAGACGTCGTGGAAGCACCCTTGTTGTCAGTCGCCACGGCGGTGAGGGAACGCAGTCCGGCGGGTAGGCTCGCGGTTACCAGCGAATACGGAGCGCTGGTGTCCTCACCCAGCTTGGCATTCCCATCGAAGAACTCGACCTTGACTACCGTGCCATCCGAGTCGGCGGCGGTCGCGTTGAGCGTGACGGACTGCCCCAGCGTGATCGCCGTCGGCGTGGAACTCAAGGACACGGTTGGGGGTACGTTTACATCCACCGTGACGGCAGCCGAAGTGGTGGTGGCACCCTTGTTGTCCGTGGCAACGGCGGTGATGGAACGTAGCCCGGCGGGTAGGCTGGTCGTAGCGAGAGAATACGGCGCGGTGGCGTCTTCGCCGAGTTTGGTTGCGCCGTCGAAGAACTCGACTTTGGCGATTGTGCCATCCGAGTCAGCCGCAGTGGCACTGAGGGTCACCGACTGCCCCAGCGTGATCGCCGTTGGCGTGGCGCTCAGCGACACGGTCGGTGGCACGTTCACATCCACTGTCACAGCAGACGAGATGGTGGCAGCGCCTTTGTTGTCCGTGGCCACGGCCGTGACGGAACGCATTCCGGCGGGGAGGCTCGTGGTAACCAGCGAATACGGCGCGCTCGTATCCTCGCCCAGCTTGGTCCCGCCATCAAAGAACTCAACCTTGACAATCGTGCCATCCGAGTCGGCTGCGGTCGAGTTGAGCGTAACAGACTGACCAAGCGTGGTCGCCGTCGGTGTGGCGCTCAAGGACACGGTCGGTGGCACGTTCACATCCACCGTGACAGCGCTCGAAGTGGTGGAAGCACCCTTGTTGTCTGTGGCCACGGCGGTGAGGGATCGCAGTCCGGCTGGCAGGCTCGTTATTGCCAGCGAATACGGCGCACTCGTGTCCTCGCCCAGCTTCGTATTCCCATCGAAGAATTCGACCTTGGCAATCGTGCCATCCGAGTCGGCAGCGGTCGAGTTGAGCGTAACAGACTGGCCAAGCGTGATCGCCGTCGGTGTGGCGCTCAAGGACACGTTCGGAGGGACATTCACATCCACCATGACGGCGGTCGATGTGGTGGTAGCGCCTTTGTTGTCAGTCGCCACGGCGGTAAGGGAACGCAGTCCGGCCGGCAGGCTGGTCGTACTCAGGGAATAGGGCAAGGTCATGTCTTCACCCAGCTTGGTCCCGCCATCAAAGAACTCGACCTTGGCAATCGTGCCATCCGAGTCGGCGGCGGTCGCGTTGAGCGCGACGGACTGCCCCAGCGTGATCGCCGTCGGCGTGGAACTCAGAATCACGGTCGGAGGGACGTTCACGTCCACTGAGACCGCAGCCGAAGTCGTGGTCGCGCCCTTGTTGTCAGTAGCGACCGCAGTAATTGAGCGCAAACCACCGGGAAGGCTGGTCGTGCTGAGGGAGTAAGGAAAAGTGGAATCCGACCCGATGAATGTTCCGCCATCATAGAATTGAACATTGGAAATCGTGCCATCCGGATCGCTGGCAATGGCGTTGAGCGTAACCGACTGGCCGAGCGTGATGGCCGTGGGCGATGCGCCAACGGAGACCGTGGGCAGTTCGTTGAACTCCAAAGCCAGTTTGACAATCCCCACGCCCGGATTCGGGCCGCCGTTCACTGTGAACTGCGGCTCTTTGCCGTCCACCGCAATCTGATATTGGGTGCCAGCCTGGACGTTGAACACGATCTCACTCGTCAGTATGAACGCTCCGGCGTTGGCGTCGTCATTGGACGCGACGGGAGTCAGCCCGCCGGGTGCCGTACCGGTGTAAACCGCCAGCAGCGTGTTCATTCCCACCGGATTCGACAGGTCACCGCCTGGATCCAGCGCGGTGCTTCCCGCAGTGCTCAATCGGACCTGTCCGGTCTTTGCGGCAGTCCACTTCCACCAGACGGAACGTGAGGCAGATCGTCCGGCATGGGCCGGTTCACCAGGATCGGCAGTGGCGTTGTAGTTGGCAGTGGAGCCGTTGGTCACGACGGCGCCGCCGAGGTTGATGCTGTTCTCAAACAAGTCATTCGGTGGCCCTTCGGAAAAGCCCAGCACATGCCCGATCTGGACATTGTCGGGAGTAATGCCAATCAATTGGGAGCCCTTCCAGTTGATATCGTTTGCATAGTGCCCACCTGTGATTACTTGCCGTCCGGGAGCGGCCAACACCGCGAAGCCACGATCCGCCCCGCCCGCTCCGAGGCCTTCCATCCAAAGGGTTCCGCCCGACCCGCCGGAAAGTTTACCCAGGAAAGCGTCAAGGCTACCGTAATAGATGGGAGACCCGACAGCTTGCGAGCTTAGACCCGCTACCAACACGTCGCCTGTTTCGTCAATCGCCACGTCGTGAACGTCATTTTCGCCACCCGAGTCAATGGCCAACGTGCGAGCCCACATCGGATTTCCAGACTTGTCAAAAGCGGCGGCATAACCCGCCCGGGCACCCCCGTTTCCGCCACCGGTCCAGATGCTGCCGTTGGGTCGTCGCAGGTTCCCTTGATGCCACCCGCAAACGACAATTTTTTGCCCATCGATCACCATGTTGCCCACCTTCTGCTGGCTGCTCGCATTGCCGGCATCGCCGCCAAAACGCCAATGGTTCAGGTGCCGGCCTCCGACACTGTACTCGGCCACATAGAGGCGCTCCCCATTGGACCCAATACCGAGGCTGCCGGCGGTTTGCGTGGTGTCGGATTCGAGTGTCAGGTTGGAGGACTCGAAGAAGCCCGCCACGAACACCCGGTCGTTCGCGTCAACCGCCACAGCCGTTGCCACATCAGAATTGCCCGGAGAATCGAGCAACCGAACCCAGTCCAAGCGGCCGCTGGGCAGGTACTTGGCAAGAAAGCCGGTATCATTTCCGGCCACGTCGTTTCGGGTGATGTTCGAACCACCGCTACCAGAGGCCGAATCAAAGCGCGTGCCGGCGCGGCAATAACCCACGACATAGATGTTGCCCTGACCGTCCACGGCCATCCCCCTGGTCTGAAATCCAGTGGTGGACCAATAAGGGGGACCGGCCGAGGCATTTTTGCCGACGGTAGTCACCCAGCCGCCTTGGGCGGCGGAAACAGATGTGCCGCCAGCAAATTTGGCCAGAAAGAATTGGGCGGTGGTGCCCGAACTGGTGAAGCCGGACACAAACCCGCCCACGCCGTCCTCAACCTCCAGCGCTTCCTGCCATAGCCCGCAGACATAGACATCCCCTGAGTTCTGATCCGCCACAATTCCCGTGGCCGAGACCGGTGCGCCCAGAGTACCATTCTTGAACGTGAAGCGCCTTTTAGCGACTCCATCCCATGAAAACGCACCCACCCAGCCTTCGTCGCCCCCGCTGGTATTGACCGATCCGACACTGCCGAAGGTGAAGTTGAAGCGGAAGTTGCCGGCACCGTAGATGTCCCCGTTGGGATGGCGGGCAAAACTGTAAAGATTGGCGTCCTTTGCCAATTGCTGCGGCCAATTTCCGAATTTGTCGGGTGCCACGGCGGCTCCGGCGCTGACGATTGTCGCCAGCAGGGCCACAAACATCGTTTGGCCGGCCAGCTTGGCGAGGATCCCCGAGGGTCGTGCTTCGTTCTTCATAGTTTTACTCTTCGGATATATCGACCAGAAGGAACGGAATGCCGTTGGCGCCACTGCCAATTGGCAACCTGGTTTCTCCGTTCACCACACTTCTGCAATGGTGGAAAACGGATCTGAAGCGACCGGTTGCCGAAAAAGTTGGATTTTTTTTCATTCCTCTCGTAAGGGGAACTCAGGTATCAAACGGTTCGTCACCCGGAGGCCCGTCTATGAAAGAGGAACAACGAAGCTGGCTGGTGTTCAAAGAGGCGCTGGAGATTGCCGATCCGGCGAAACGCAAGGCATACCTGGACCAGAGTTGCGCAGCCGATCCGGCCCTGCGGCAGCAGGTGGAGGAATTGCTGGATGGGGAACAGGCCGAGACGCTCGCCCCGCAGCTACCGGCCGACACCAACGGCGATGAAACCAGCTTCTCTGCTCCCACACCGAATTCCCCGTCAACGCATTCAACGCTCCGCTATCTCAGTCCGTTCGTCGAGGAACCCGGCTCGCAGGTCGGGTTGTATCGGTTGGAGGAGTTGCTGGGCGAAGGCGGCTTTGGTTCGGTGTGGCGGGCGTCCCAGACGGAGCCGGTGCGGCGCGAGGTGGCGGTCAAGTTGTTGAAGCTGGGCATGGCCTCGGGCGAGGTATTGACGAGGTTTGAGGCGGAACGCCAGGCGCTGGCGATGATGGATCACGCGGGCATCGCCAAGGTGTTCGACGCGGGTGTTACGGAAAATGGCCGACCGTATTTTGTGATGGAACTTTCGCGGGGCGTGCCATTGACGGACTATTGCGATCAGCAACGTCTCGATCTCGATCAACGGTTGCAGTTGTTCATCGGTGTCTGCGCGGCGGTGCAGCATGCGCATCAGAAGGGGATCATCCACCGGGACTTGAAGCCTTCAAACATTCTGGTCAGCGAAGTGGACGGGCAACCTCAGCCCAAGGTCATCGACTTCGGCATCGCCAAGGCGACGGAGCAGCAACTGACGGATAATTCCCTGCATACGATCGCGGGCCAGCTCATGGGCACTCCGGGCTACATGAGCCCAGAGCAAGCTACGGGTTCGTCCGACATCGACACCCGCAGCGACGTCTATTCCTTGGGAGTCATCCTCTACAAACTCCTGACGAACAAGTCACCACACAATCTCGAAGGCACACCGTTGGAGGTGCTCCAACAGATCGCGAAAGAAGAAATCATCCGGCCGCGAGCACAGCGGCCAGGCCTTCATCAGGAATTGGAAGCAATCCTGTTGAAAGCGCTCTCCCGTAATCGGGACGACCGTTACAGTTCCGCAGGCAGTTTGAGCAGTGAACTGCGCCGCTTTCTTGACGGAGATCCCATCAGCGCGGCCCCGGCCACAACCATTTACTTCCTCAAGAAGCGACTTCAGAAGCACAAGGTCGCCGTCAGCCTAAGCTTGGCGGCAATGCTGACCGTCGTGGCGGGCACCATATTTTACGTCTATTCACTCAACGCTGAACGCGCCAACACCGAGGAACAACGGAAAATCGCTGTCGCAAAGGCACGAGATGCGGAGGCACGGGAGCAAGACGCCGTCCGCAGCCAACGGCAATTGGCCCACAAGCTTGTGGATGAATACGTCGAACTGAGTTTGCGACAATCACGGGAAGCAAATCCGGCCAATGCCCTGCTTTGGGCCGCGGAGGCACTGCGCACCGGCGCCGAGAAGGGAGAATTAACAGAAGGGGAAGAACTTGGCCACCACTTGCGTATCGCGCAGCTCTTGCGCCAGCAACCGATTGTAGTTGCGGAACTTGATCTACCCGGTTCTGACACATCCAACCTGGCGTTCAGTCCCGACGGTCGCCACGCGGCATTGCAGAGCGACGGAGCACTCCACATTGTATCCACCGACTCTTGGACAACGCTCCGCCAAATTCCGTTGCTGGATGGCCAGAGGCCGGTGGACGTGGTAATGCCAGACAACGATCATGTCCTCCTGGCGTCGGCGGGTGGCGTGACTCTGTATAACTGGCGGGCATCCAATTCGCTTACCCACACTTTCGCTCCGCTCTTCAGCGCGAATGGCAACCGGACGATTCAAAGTTTTGGCATATCCGCCGGCGCCGCAAAGTTTGCCACTGGAAACAGCGATGGCAGCATTCACCTCTGGGATCTGACAAACAGGAAATTGATTAAAGAGCAGACCTTGGGAATTCAAACGGGAGCACAGGTCGCATTCAATCTGGATGGAAGTCGATTGGCCGCATGGGCCAACGATTACCAACGCCGCCGGTATCCGGTGCAACTCTTCGACGGCACCACCTTGGAGCCCGTTTGTGACCTGCACGAATTGCACAATTTTGTGGACACCATAGCGTTCAGCCAAGACGGAAGTGTTATGGTTGTGGGTGTAAACGACCGTAAACTCCCCCTCTACGATGGTTTGGTCGGCACCCGGAAATCAACGAAAGTTGATTTGCCAAACGGAAGAAACCCTCGATCTATTCGCTTCATCCTCGACGACCTCCGAATCTGGGTGAAGAACGAGGAATATCTGAGCCTGATTGACTTCCAAGCGAATCGTGAGCTTCGGACCCTACGGGAGATCAGCGGCTTTCGAATTTCTCCAAGCCAAATGCAAATACTGGTTCATCGAAATGTCGGTGGTGACCAACTGGCTCTGCTGAATGCCGAAACGGGTGAACCGGCGCCATTGACCATTTCACTGCCACAGTCGGTAAAACATTTCGGATTCTGTCCGGACGAATCTCACGTATTCGCCGTCACGGACCGACTTCCCAAAGGAGAAAGCCGGGTGACGATATGGCGCCTGCCAGGCCCCGCTTCGCCAATCAAACCAGTTCAGACCTCCCATATGGAAGAGCGCAACAAGCATCACGACGCGTTTGTCATGAGTGCAGATGGACAACTCCTTGCGACTCGTTCAATTAATAGTGAGGACAGCTTTACCGTTTGGGACTGGAGTTCTCGCCGGGAACTCTGGCGAGCCCGAACGACTGGACAGACAGAAATGGAAGGACTGGCCATCGTGGATGGAGGCCGGCGAATCTGCATGGCCCAGAGCGACGGTGACATCCGGTTGTTCGACCTTGCAACCGGCAAGGATCATGGTGTCCGCTGCAATGTAGGCGGACGGCTGGTCCGGTTTCGCGCCTCACCCGACGGGCGCTATTGCTTTGGAAACTTCGACCCGGCTCCCCATCGCTCGAAACTCATTCATATTCCTTCCGGCAGGATCGTCTGGGAGTCCGTTGGGGTATGGCGAGCACATTTCTATGCCGACGGGAAACGGGCTCTCCTTTATTTCCGAGGCGGCCGTGGACTAGATAATCGTCACCCATGGAACGTTCTGAATATGGAAACGGGAGTTCTTGTCCAGCATCAGGCATCAAAAACTCTTAAAGTGCCTGGAAAGGTCTGGCTTCGCCCTTTGGCGGAAATACCAACCCGAGATCAAATCCTGATCAATGGGCACCTCTTTGACAGTCACGACGATCAGCTTCGACCGCGCATGAAGCTCTTGCTCAATCTGGCTTCAGATGCCCGGGCAGTCCATATCCCTGCGCGCAATACCGTCGCCATCGCCGACGGGCGATCAGTTTACCAATTGATTGATTTAGACTCGGGAAATCCCGTGAGCAGTCCGATGGCTCTTTCCGGCATCGCCGACGAGGCAGCGATTAGCCCGGACGGAAACTTGCTCGCCGCCAACACTCGAACGGGCAAACTCCACATCTGGGATGTAAACACCGCCAAACTACTCTTTCCCCCTGTGCAATTGGATGCGGTGGATCGCGAAGTGGGAGGTCAGCTGTTTTTAGAAAACCTCACATTTGATCCCGCCGGCCGAAGCTTGATTGCTCTTTCCATCCGAAATGATCTTTACGTCTGGGATCTCCCGGAAATACCAGAAGCATCTGCTACCGAATGGGTAATCCTCGCAAACATCCTGACCGGAATGAAAATCGATCCCAAAAGTGGCGTTGTTCGCCTCGGCCGAACCGAACAACAGGAACTAAGGAAGAAATTGATTCTGAATTCCCATCTGAATCGCCTGGCTTTTCCCAACATGCCTATTGACCGATTCTTAGCGCCCACCAATTGAAGAAGCTTTACGAGGCTGGAACCCAGGTGAAGAAATGCGAACATTGAGGCAGACGATACGAATGTTCATTTCCTCAGCACTTGAACCAAGTGACGGAGTTCCTCGTCGATTTCCGCACGTGTGGCAACCGTTTCCCCGATTTCTTCGCGGAGGAGTTCCCCAAAACGCTTGCGCATCCGGTGCGTGAAGGACTTGAGGGCCGGTAGCGTGAGGGCCTCGGTACGGGTGAGTTCCTCGTACAAGCCGGCAGGCACATCTTCCCGAATATACGCCCGCAGGGCGGCAAATAACGACGCTTGTTCGCCCGGCTTGAATTCTTCATCCAGACGTTGTTCGACCCGGCGAACGACGGTTTTGGCCCAGTCGCGATCAAAGCATTCCTCCGGCGCCCGGCCCGCAGAGTTTCCGATGGCTTCCAACTGCCCGGCAGCCGACTCCAGCGAAACAAAGTCGATTTCCCCGCCCCGTTTTTGGGCCGCCGCCCGTTCACGTTCGTTGGACAGAAAGTTCTTGAGCGAGGCCAGCAGAAAGGACCGGAACCGTCCGTTGGCCGGTTCCACCGACTTGAGGAAATCCCGGGACAGCAGATGAACGAAAAAGCCCTGGGTCAGATCCTTGGCGTCATGAGAACTGAACTGCCGGAAGCGCAGATAGGAATAAATGGGATGCCAGTAACGGCGGCAGAGTTCGTTGAGAGCTTGATGGGCATCCTCTGGATTCGCGCTTTTTGCCTCGACCACCGCACTCCAACAAGTGGTGCGAAAACCACTCTTTGGAACCAGGAGATTGGTGCCCGTTCGGTTGTTTCCCACAGGCGATATTCACCAAATCGATGAAATGAAGGAAACATAAAACTTCCCCAGCAATTCGCATTATGAGCCGGGGCGCGGAATTCATTCCGCTTCAGCTGCCATTTCGAACAGTGGTTACGGCGTGTATTCAAGTGTTCTGGCTTGCGCTGTTGCAGCGGACTGAAGTCCGCGCTCCCAAAATGAGAATTGCTGAAACTTCCCTCTCCAATCCAGCAACTTATTGGCCTTCGCTTGAAAACAGTTCGTTCAAAAAGCCGGTCCTTCGCGCATTGGCGCACTACGGAAGGATGATCTATTTGCCTATCTACGCAGCCAGCGGCAGGTGCCGTTGCCGGAGGCGAAGTGAGCGTTTTTGTCCGGCAGCACCCGCGTCCCGCAGGCCGTTTTCGGCGTGGCCACGTGGGGCAGGTCTCCGACCTGCCGGTTCCGGCCTCTCTGAGGCCGGAGTTTGAGATGGGAGTCACCAAACCATCCATTTCCCTGTTTGTAGTCGCACCTTGAATCTGAATCAGGGAATCGGGAGATTCCCCGAACCGGCAAGTCGGAGACCTGCCCCACATCACTTCTTCCCCACGTGGCTGGTCCAAGGCCAGTCGCGTGGATCGTGGCAAAGGCCGGCACTGACAGGATTGTTCAACGTGTAGGCACAGCAGCGCGCGATATCATCGTCATCGCGACAAAGGTGGTCGTAGGATTCCTCCTGCCAGAAGGTGCCTTGGCAATCCAGCAAGCGGTTCGCGTGCAATGCGGTATAGCCTTTCCAGCTTTTCAGAATCGCGCTCAGCGTGTGCGGTGATAGCGGACGGACGACTACATGAACGTGATTTGGCATGATCGTCAATGCCCGCAACTCGTAGCGTTCGCCTTCAAAGTGCTGCAGGGCATCAGCCACCAACTTGGCAATGTCGGGTTCCCGCAACCAGCACTCGCCCGCCCCAGTGTCCAACACCTTGTCCACCCGCTCTGAATACCAGTTGAACAATTCCTATTGTTCCGCCCACGTCAACGGGCGGTTCGCCACCAGGGCTTGGTGAAGAATAGCCTCCCGTTCAGCCTTCAGTTTGATGAGCACTTCACGCGGCAATGTCCCTACCAATCGGAACGTCACAAAATACGTGCCGCCTTCGCGCTTGAGATGTGGCAGCCGTCCTCGTGAATGCAGCC
>CALBIE010000661.1 GCA_937893495.1 uncultured Verrucomicrobiales bacterium
CCCATTTGCAATCGGGGGCAGTGCCAAGATGCGCCCCCCCCCCGTTTTCAACATCATATCGACGTGTCTGAATCTTCTCGTCCGACTTTTCCGATCGGCTGTTTTTACTTGGGAATCGTTGGAATCGCTTGTTTACCCCTCTTTTGTTGGGGATTTTACAAACAATACCCAACCGGTCTTGACCCATTATAAACGTTTGCCAACACGGGCTGAAACAGACCGAGCGTACGACTTTTCCGGTCTGGTATGCTGACGTGGGAAGTGCAGTTTATGACTGCAAACAAAGGCGATTCTCAATCATCGGCGGCGAATTCCCACGTAGGTCGGGAAAAGTGGGGGATACGTGGGAAGTGGGAAGGGTTTCCCACTTCCCGCGTCCGACGTGAACCGGGTCTGCAACCGGCGTTCAACGGCCCTGCAACCGCCCTTCAGACCCGCCAACCTGTTGGTCGGACGCGAAGTATCAAGACAGTCAAACTGTCGGGCGCGAGCGTCAGGCGACGAAGTAGAAGCACGGCCCTGGTGTGCTCGCGGACTGGCAGCGCGGCCTCGTTCACCAGGGCCGATTGAAACAGCGCGACGGCCGCGCGGGCCGACTCTGCCGCTGGATCACCGGAGGCAATCTCGGCAGACCAGGATCGGCGCTGGCGGATTGTCTCCCTGAGCCATTCGGCGCTCGTATTCGCGGCCTGGATTACCGCCCTTATTTGTAGATGCGATACGCATTGCATTCGGCCGACTCGACGGCGAAATCTGTCCGCGTCAAGGCCAAAGAAAAGCCCCGGCTCTCACCGGGGCTTGCAATACCTGGTTGGCTTCCCTGGTCAGTTCCGATTCACGGCAGGCATTGCCGCAAGCCGGGTGAGTTCCCGGTTCATCAGGTCGAGAAGCCACGCGCCGAATTCCGGCCTTTGCGCGTCCAGCCCGGATTGAACCAGGCCCCACTCAGCGTCTGTCAATTCGATGGCGTCCACATAATTGCCGATATCCTCGCCGTGTCCTCTGAAAATACTGATGGTTGCGCCGGCGGGTTGCGGCCTGTCGTCCTGCGCCGGCGCGGTGCCAGTCTCACGGGGCAATGTGGGAATGCTCCCGATCTGGTCACTCATCGCGCACCTCCCGATTTGAAGAGCTTGCGCGCCCGGGCTGCGTCCAGTTGCCGGCAGCGTGGACAATCCAAATGGCCCCCAATGACCAGGAACGAGCATCCGGAGACGTGGGGGATTGGTGCGTTTTCACGGCGGGATCCTCGTACACTCATCGCGCCCCGCCTTCCCCTCCGGCAACCGCATGTTTGACATCGTTCACCAGACCGCTTTTCAGCGCGCTCCATTCCTCCACTGCCTCTTGCAATGCGGTTTCCAGTTCGCTCCGGACGTTGGCGCTCATGTGATGGTAACCGCACAACGTATTGCCACCCATCGCTGAATGTCCAACGTGCCGCGCCGCCATCGCCTGAGTCAGCATGTCCACCCACGCTGAAACCTCGCATACAACATCTTCAATGGTTGACATCGTATCGCTCAATATTTCGCGTTCGATGTTCCACAAGAACTTCTGGTAGCTGTCCAGCTTCATCCCGACGAAGTCGTATGCCAAACCCTGCATGGCCTCTGGAAGCTGATCTGCGAACGGCATGCGCGCCAACGCGCTGTCATCGGCGGCCGCCCGCGCCAGTGTCGTGATTAAACTGCCCGCCTGCAGGAGACTGTCCGCAAGCGCAGCCAATGCGGGATACCCCGCGTCACTGACGCGGCTGACCGTATTCCCCAGAGGTTCTTCGTGATGGACTCGCTCCAACCACTCCTTGTTTGCGCCAGTTGCGGCCGTGCCAGGGGAAGCATGGCTCGATTTCTCGAACTCAATGCGGAGCGCCGCGTTTCCCTGTGTGTCAGCGAGTTGACCGAGGGCACCGGTCACCACGGTCAGAAGCCATTCATCAATCGATTGACCGCGCTCGCTCGCTCTTGCCTTGATCAGGTTCCATTCGTCTGGAGTCAATTCGACGCCGCCCAGGTCTTTGTCGATTGAATCTCCCTGCCCACTGAAGACACACACGGTAACCCCGTTAAGTGTTGGAGACTTGCGCGTAATTATGCCGCGTGGTCTGGCTGCTGGCTTGGACCGTTTTAGGGCTTGTGAATTGCCCGATTTTCGGGCACCTTTACTTCGGACTTGCTTTGGATTTTTCATGTTTGGATTTCCTAGCGCGGGTCTTATGGGCTGGACGTGTTGACGCATGTCCAGCCTTTTCGTTTTGTTGTTGTGAAGCTTCCTCTGCCTGGACCCATTCAAGCAGTCGAAGTGTTACCTTTCCGCCCGGCTCCTTTGCTCTATTTAACCATTCGGAAACCCGGCTTCGCGACACCCCAAGATGATCCGCAAGTTCTGATTTCTTCCCTCGAAGAGACGCCACTTGATTGACACGAATGAGTAGCAAATCGAGGTTCAAAGGTTTAGGTGGCACGGACTTATTGTTGCTCTTTGGAGTAATTATGCAAGCGCTATTTTCTTCAACAGCGTCAGCAATGTGGAAATCATACTTGTTGTTTGCCGGCCTTGGTGCCCTCGAAGCCTTCCCTGTTTCAATTGCTTCCTCAAGCAGATCGGAGATTAAAGCAAACCCTTTGCCGTAGAAGTCGAATTCGTCCTCCGGCTTTTCAAACCGGACGTCGTCGCCGGTTTTGCCTGCCCAGTCACCAATGTCTTTAAGCGCACTGAATGGTAGTGTCGGAGGCGTCGCACGATACGCGACTTCAAGAATGACCTTTCGGAATTCATCGGTAAATTCGGGCCCTCCCCAATGCGTCGATGATATCGGTTTCAATGCGTCAAACGCCTTGGAAAATAGTGCATTATCAGTCCATTTTGCACGCGCTTCAACAGTCAAGCCTAGAGCAAGAAACCGGCGATCCTTCTCCTCAAGTCCCGCAAGCCATTCCATTGAAACGTTAAAGGAGAAACACATGGTTTCCGCCGCCCCAAAACGAAGCGGGGTCAATCCCCTTTCGATTGCGGAAAGTTGATCAACGGTAATTCCAAGACGGCTTGCAAACGCGTGGCGCGGCCACTTGATTCGTTCCCGAACTTTTCGAACTCGGGCACAAATCGCCTGTTCTCTTTCATTGACCAATCCGCTTGGTTTCGGCACGCGCTGAGAATACCACCCCGGATGCCAATTTCGATGAACTTATCAAATCCAGTTGACAAAGACTTTTTCCCCCTGTAATTAACGTAGAAATAAATTAACAAGTAAACGTGAGAGCGAAGAAAAAACGAGGTCGGAAGCCCGGAAGTCCGAAGGTCTTTATCGGCCTGAATGCGGATGCGGCGGCCTTGGATGTCACACCTCAGCACCTTTGCCTTGTGTTGAGTGGGAAAAGAAAGAGCGAATCGCTCACCCAGAGATACACTGCCCTAAAGGCGGAACAACACGGAAAATAGACCTATGATCAATCCCGGAAGTCAATTTTTACAGGCCGTCCATCGGCTCTTGCCGACCTGCCAGAACAATTGGGATAAAGCGTGGCAGACGGCGCAAAAGTTGCACCCTGATATCTATGCAGCAATGGCATCGCCGCCAGGTCTCAACTCAGCTCAGCCGAAGCAATCGGTCGAATTCCTGAATCACCGCGCAGCCAAACGGCAGGCGGCCGCTGCCTTTGTGAAAATAGTACACGAGCACATGGACAAAACCGGCTCTGACTACACGCAATCCTGGGATTCCTGCCAGCGTTTGCATCGGGCCGAATACGCCAAGATGGCCAACCCCTGACCGATCTGTAACCAACCCGACTTTCAACCCCTCAACTACCAATCACCGTGCTTAAACCCAAACTAATCCTGACCGCCGAACGAAAACAAAGCCTGGTCGACTACCGAACATCGCTGCGAAAGCAATTTGAGCCCGCCGTGGCTGGCCATGCCGCGCTGCGGAAGCTCACGGCAAAGCGAGACAAGCTTGCAATTGAGATCGCCGGCATTGAAGCGACCCTGAATCCCGACGATTCGGAAGCCCTGGTCAGCCGTCGCACGGCTTTGGATCGTATGAGTTTGTTGAAGCGCCAGATTGCTTCCGAGCAGAGCAAGCCCGATCAACTTACCGAAGACTTGATGGCTACCTTGTGCCTGGCAAAGGACATCGTTCGCGTTGCCTTGGGGGAAACGATAGAGGGCTGGAAGGTCCAGCTTACCGAACATATTCAGCCACTCTATTTTAAGCATAACGAAGCCTTTCGTGCAGCGTCTTGCTCAGATGCCTGCAACGCGTTCCTTAGTTTTATGCGTCGCGATTATGGCGTGTTCGGTGATTGGTTCGATGGCGGCACGGAATGCTTGCGCGTCCTGGACACTCTCCTTGATGACGGCAATGTGCCGTGGACGTTCGAGCCCCACCTCAAGCGATGATTTTGTTGCAGTTCGCCGCCTGCGGTTTCTGTTTCCTGCAGGCGGCCTGTTTCGGTAAGTGCTGAAGCCGGTCGGTGGTTTTTTGGTTCATACCCACCGGCCGGCGACGGCAACTAAAAATGAAGATTTTTTTTGAATTCAAATTGGTTGATGGAACGCGGATCGGGAGAGCCGTCGGTAAAAGCCCTCCTTACCCGCCATGGAAAACGTAGATCACAGCATGATACGCTCGGTGGAAAACCAGGAAATTCGCGGCGGCTCCACTTCGTTGGATCACACAAGACGTCGTGAGGGATCGGACGGGCTCTTGCGAGCGTATCACCTGTCCGATCCCATCTCCTTTCAATCCCCCTGGATGCGCGAACGTGCAGCCATTCTGAAGAGGCTCTGCACTCGACTTGAATCGAGCAAGTCTGAAAGGCCCATGCTGGGCCGCATTCGCAGCCTCGCTCGACGCTGGCATGGGAAACCCTACTCAAGCAGACCGGGCTATCGGATCAATTTGAGATGGAAAACCTTGCATCGGATTTACACGGAATGGCGGCAACATGGAGAGCTGGCGTTTCAACTGCGCTACCAGACGCGGCAATATCCGGTTCCTCCGGCCTTACAGTCTGCATTCGTAGAGGAGTGTAAAAGGCCCGAATGCGGCTCGTTCGCGGGTGCCTATCGCGCCCTCAAGCGTCGCTTCAAAGTTTCGATTCGCGCGATTGATTCGTTTCGTCGCGCCCTGCCTTCGCCGGTTCGGCAATCACTGCGCGAATTGCACAGACTGAACCGGCAATCTCTCAAACTGAGGGAGGCTTTAAATTGACCGCCCAACCGCCAACCGTCTTCGGAATCAAGGAACGCACCTCGCGGACTCTCTGGCCGATCAAGGCGGCTTTAGTGTTCCTGGATAGCTCTGAAGATAAAGTTATCGCACTGGTTGAATCCGGAGCCCTTCTCTGGGCGTGGGATTTGCGATCCCCTGCGGCCCGCAAAGCCGAATTGCGGATCCTGGTATATTCCCTGCTGGCGTACAAGTCGGCCGATGCCACGAAATTCAATCCAGCTACTGCCACTGCAGCCGAGGTCGATTCATTGATTCTGCCCCATTCGAGGGCTCTATTGCGCGGCGTTGAGCTCCAACGCGCATGGTCGATATCTGGTTCCCATGTCCAAAACCTGATCGGTCAAGGACTGTTGGTTGAAGCAACTGAGCGGGCCGCGAAAACCGGGCCCAACTCTTCGCCGTTCATCACCCGCAGTTCCGTGGTCGCATTCCTCCAGAAAAGGAGGATTGGATGATCCTTGGGAATTGCCCTGTGTGCCTCTCTGCCTGCTTGGGGGGTATCAACCCCCACGCGACGCGCTCCGGCGCGCTGTACCCCGATCTTCAAGCATCTTCAACAGGGTTCTGCTCTAGCTCTCGGCTCTCAAATTCCAACCCTGAAGTCTCACCCCTGAAAACTGAAAACTGATCAATGGCCACCGAACTGAAAATTGAGGTTGATTTCGACGGCATCCAAGCAGCGGTCAGCGGCTTGAACGCGACGGCGGCCGCGGATGAACGGATGGTGCAGAAAAACAAGAAGATTGCCGGGCTGAAGCTGCAGCTTTTTCAATTGGCGAAACGGCAGCGCGAGGAGGCGTTCAAGCAACTCGCGCCGGAGCAGCAACTGGAACGCCTGATGGCGCGGCGGGAGCGGTTACAGCGGATGCTGACGCGAGCCAAGGGGGATGAGTTGCGGACATCTCATTTGCTGCTGGCCACGCGCCGGAATGAGGCGAGCTTGCAGAATATTCAGCGGACGAATTCAGTCGGCGGCCGCGCGCGCAGCATCGTCAGCGAGATTCCCGGCGGCGCGGCGGTGATGCGCTTCTTTGATTTGGTGGGAGCGCGCGCGGTGGTAGCCGGGCTCGGAGTTCGAGCTTTCTACAATGAAGTGCGGGCCAGCCAGGTGTTGACGGATTTAAGCTCGAAGATGGATGTCTCGGTCACCCGCCTTCAAGCGTTGCAGTCTGCCGCGCGCAAAACCCGCACGGACTTGAGCCTGCTTAATACAGCAATCGTATCGCTGCGGAAGAATCAGGGCATCGCGTTGAGCGGTGGCGAACCGTTGCTCATCAAGGCGTTTCAGGAACTGGGTATCAGTCAGCGCGAGCTTGCCTCCTTGTCACCCGATGAATTGCTGTTGCGCATCTCGCGGCAGTTTGAAAACGGTGGGGCGAGTGCCGCCAAGTTTGCCGCGCTGCTGAAAGTGGCCGAAGAGAGCGCCAAGGATTTACTGCCCGCCATGGAGCGAGGCCTGGCGCAAATGGTGACGGAGTTTGAAGGTGCGAATCAGCAGATCCGAACCTCGACTGTCACAGCCCTGGCCGGGATTGGAAACTTTTGGGATGAGCAGCTCGGAAGCTGGACAGATAATATCAAGAGGTTTACGGCGGAGACATTCGGAGAATTAGACCGCTGGTCAAAGCTCGGATTGGGCGCAGCCACAGCCTTGATGGCTCCTTTTTCAGATCAGGCAAAGGCAATGTCCGAGGAACTTTTCACTGACTTTTTCGCGAGCGGCGGATTTGAGAGAACCTTTGCCGGTGCCTTGAACAGGACGAAGCCCGGCCGCCTGCTCACCAAGGCTTTCGGGCTTGATGCGGATGCCGGGAGAGATGAAGAGGAGGCGGCGGCAAATCTTGCCCGGCGGCGGAAACAGCAAGAACAAGCGGACCAGGCGCGGGGCGAAGCGGCAACCCGACAGGATCAGGAAGCCGCCGCTCGAGCGGACGCGCGGATGGCCGAGGAGGATAAAGCTCTCGCCCAACGCGCGGCGCTTGAAAAGGAAATCGCCGATATCAAATTTCAATCGCTCAGCCCCGAGGAACAAGCGCTGAAACTCGCCGAGCGCCGGAAGGAAATTGAGGAAGAGATTGCCATCCTCACCGCGCTCCAGAACGCCACGGGTGTGGATAACCAGACCGCTATCCTCGCGGCGACGGCCGAGCTGTTCAAACTCGATGCGGCTGAGAAATCGAAGGGGGATAAGAAGGCTGGGAGTGGCTTTCAAACCACCGCTGATTCGCTGACTCGCATTGGCGGATTCCAGGGCGGCGAGACGGCCGCAGTGAAAGTCGCCGAGCGAGCCAACGTCCTGCTGGCTCAAATTGTCGTGAGAACGGCAGAAATTTCCATGGAATCAGCAAGGACAGCGCGCGCGATGGGAGCAAATTAAGATGTCACGAATCGTCAAAGGAAATCCCGGCCCGCACGAATTGAAGCCTCGGCGAAGTTATCATCCTGCGGGTGGATTCGAAACCACGCGGCGCTGGCAGGGCACGGAAACCGAGATTGACGGACTGGCGGCAAACCGGAAGTGAGGGTGACGAGATGAACAGTGTCGAGCTTTCCATGAACACGAAAATAAATCCAAAACCACTTACCCCGATCATCCTTTTGATCCCGGTGCCAGAAGGATGCTTGCGCGCCGGCCCGACCCATTTCGGCTGGCTGACTACCTACTTCCTTCGCGAGTATTTCATGAAGGCATTCCTGCTCAAGGGGATACAGATTGGCTCGGGCGTGCCTTTCAATTTTGGCAATGCGATAGGGTTGGAATTCACTTCCCGCGATCCGCTTCCAGCCCTGCGCCTGATTCGCCGATGCATAACCGACCTCATGCTCGAGAAACTGGCAATTCTCGGATACCACTGCACGGCTGAGCACGTCTTTCGCCAGACCCATCCGAAAGGTCCTGATCTGATATCTGAATGGATGGCCAAGATCGGCGAAGACGCGATCCTTGCTTCTGCTGAAACATCGATTGCAGCGCTCAAAGAAATAAGCGCCCTCCCGCGCCGGAAAATTGTTTAGCGATGCCCGACGCCCCACACAATTTCGCCGCCTCGCAGATTGCCAAAGCGCTTGGCCTGACGCCGCGCCTCGTGCGGTGGCATCTGCGGGACTGCGTTGCGACTGGCGTTGCGATCGTGCGGGGCAATGAGACCAGGACATGGGCGCTTGATTCCATCCCTGTGGAATTGCGTGATGCGTTGCAGCGCAAGGCGAGCCTTGGTGGCTACCGGGATGCCGCCCATTTCCTGAGCGCGCCAAGGGAACGCTGGCAGCCCGCCTTGACCGTTTCCGAGATTGCTCCATCCGCCCTGGTCAAGGCCGGCAAACTGCGCGAAGCAATGCTGCCATCGTTGCAGCGGCGCAACGATACCGGCCTCTCCGCCGGCGAACTGGCCGCGCTTGGGTTGCGCGATTTCCAGGCCACGTTCAAGCGGGAGATTTCCACTGCCCATTGGCGACGGTTGTTTGATCGCACCATTGAACGGGATCGCGGGTTTGAAGAATTCGACCGGCTCGAAATCTACCTCGACGATCAACCGCGCCGAAAGGCGACGCCGGTTGGTAACGAAACGCCGGGGCTTTCGGGAATCTCGCGAGCGCTGGCCGCGATCGCGGACATGGCCAATCCGTCTCCGGAGCAACGCCGCGCACTCTGGCTGGCCGCTCTGGAAGGTTTCGAAATGCTCCTCTCCGCCGGCCAGCCGGATAAATCCGCGCGCGAGACGATATTCACCGAACTCTTTGAGCGCGCGCCGTTCCTGGCCAGGTCTCGCGACTCTCTCCGCAAGACGTTCAACGTCAGGCGCGAAAAGTGGCTGACTGCCGAAACCGACGCCAAGGCGCTGAGAGACGGCCGCGTCGCCGCCAACCAGGCGCGCGGCTTGGATGTTCCCGCGGAAGACGTGGACGTCGTGGTCGCTCATTCCGTGATGGTCACCGGCGGACGTGTCAGCCAGGCGTGGCGCGAGTGCCTCACGAACGGTTGGTTGAGTGAGGATCTCCTTAGTCGCTTCAATTCAACGCCAGCTCGGAAGTCTTACGTCCCGGCGGCCGTGCGCAAGGCCGTGCGTCACGAAGTCAAAATGATGAACGGCGTTCACAGCGCACCGCGCAAGGCTCGCGACAACGGGGCGTATCTAAACCGATACTGGGACTGCATCGCTGCCGGCGCCTGGTATTGCGCAGACGACTGTACGCTGCCGATCTATATCTACGTCCCTGATGGCAACGGTTGGTTCACACTGATGCGCGGCCAATTCCTGCTGATGATTGACACGCGAAGCACCTGCATCCTTGGCTTCGCCCTCATTCCCGAGCGCGGCTACA
Organism: uncultured Verrucomicrobiales bacterium; assembly: GCA_937893495.1. GTDB lineage: Bacteria > Verrucomicrobiota > Verrucomicrobiia > Limisphaerales > JAYPXF01 > CALBIE01. The sequence continues at coordinate 9,566 of CALBIE010000661.1, forward strand.
ATTCGCGCGTCATCCGATCCTTGGTGACCCGCACGGCTGATGTATTCGGACTGCCATCAGACGGATTCTACTTTGAGCGCGGGATCTGGCGAAGCTCCCGCATCCTGAAAGGCACTGACAACGAAGCCGCTTTGCCCTGGGACAAAGTCGAACAGGGGTTGCGCGAGTTTGGACTCCGGTTTCAGCACGCGATTCGCGCGCGCTCCAAGCCGGTTGAGCGCGTGCTGGGCGCGTTTCAGAACTACATGGAAGGATTGCCTGGCTACGCCGGCCGCGATGAGCGCCATGATCCACAGGAGGCGTTTCAAAAGATGAAGCTGGCCGTCGAACGCAAGGCGGTGAATCCCATCGGGAATTTCTACAGCCTCGCGCAGTGGGAGGAAAAACTGGCCGAACTCTGCAAACGATACAACGCGGAGAGACGTGAAGGGAAAATGACCAAAGGCCTCGCTCCGGAGGATGCTTTTCACGAGTTTCAGGACAAGGCGAATCCGCGCGCTCGCTTTGATGCGTCTTGCCGCTACCTGCTCGCTCATCACAAGCGGCCTGTCACGGTTGGAACGAATGGAATCACGCTGCGCTTTGGCAAACAGGAATTCAATTACCGCGATGAACAGACCGGCCGCCTGCGAGGCCAAAAACTGATCGCCTGGTTCAATCCAGATTTTCCCGACGTGCTGACGGTGACTGATTTGCAGCGCAGCAATGCCTTTTGTGTGGAGCGCTCCCAGCAAGTTCCCGCGCTCGATGCGCCGGACGATCTGATGGCTCAGGAGATGTCCCGTATCGAGAAACACATGGGCTACGCCCGCACGCGGTATCGCATCCTCAAATCCAAGTACACCGAGCGCTACCGCCCCAATCTGGCAGATCGCGAGACGGTCGAACTTGGACGCCTGATTACCGGTGAAACCAACCGCGTCAAGGATGACCGGAAAAAGGATGTCAGGAAGATGCAGACCCTTCGCGGCCGCGCCAGCCGATCCGGCATCCCGGTCGAGATCATGGACACCCGCCGTGAAGACGCCGGCACTGGAGCCAACCTCTTTCTGGAGGGGATACGCGAACTGGAGGAAGAAACCGAATGAGCAACACCCGACACAGTCAGACTGGACGCTTGGCCGACGAACGCTACATGAGCAGCGAAGCCATGGTCGAACAACGCGGACTGTCAGGAATCGCCGTGGCGTCCCGCGTATTCCTCCTCGATAACCCTGCCCAACGCTCGCTCGCCTGGTTCATCCAGGCAATGAGTATGCGCGAAGGCGGCCTTGGCCGATTTGCCGTTGATTTTCTCGCGGCGCACCCGAATGGATTCCCCCATCCGTTCGCAGGCAAGGCGCGAGACGGTGGCGTTTATCCGCAACAGATAGACGTGTGGGAGGGTTCGATCTCACACATCCTTCGCGAGCTTTGCCTCAATCCAAATCTGAATTTTCCGCGCCCCGGTGAACACGCGTATCCGGACACCATACCACACGGCCAGCTCGGGACAGATTTTCTGTTTCAAGACGCTCACCAGATCGCCGCAATTGTTCCGGCGCTTTACAAATATCAGCGACGCCATGCAGAGCGAGTGCGAGCAGAATTCGCACTCACGGAGGTTGGCAAAATCGTCTGGGGTACGCTCGACGCCTGCCTCGCCTTGCGCCGCATGGTTGTTTTGGACGGGCGCGAAGGCATCGGCAAAACCGAAGCCGTCAAGGCGTGGGCCGACGCGCACCTTGGTGAAGCCCGGTTCGTCTCACTGTCCGGCGTCAGTAATAAGTCATCCGTATTTCGGGCCATCTCAGAGACGCTCGGGCTCGGTGCCAGTCGCGAACGTAAGGCCGTCGATATGCAATCGAGGATTGAGAACGTGCTCGCCCGAAGTGGCTTGATGCTGTTGCTTGACGAATCCCATTTCTTGTTCAACCAAACCCCGCGCGTCACGACGGTGCCCGAACTGATTGATTGGGTGGACACGGCCCTACGCAATCACGGCGTGCCTGCGGCCCTGATCTGCACCCCGCAATTCTCACGACACCTTGGCCGCGCTGAACAACAGGTCGGATGGAACGCCGGTCAGTTCAAGCGCCGCCTTCTCCGTTACCAGGTTCTGCCTGATTCCATTTCCGTGAATGATCTGATGAAGGTGGCGCGTTGCGTTGTCCCTGGTCTCTCAGAGGCCGGATTGAAAATCCTGGTAGGCTACTCTGCCGACAACAAGCAGTCGCTCTCGGCAATGACCCATGCCGTGGACGAAGCCCGTTGGATCGCGATGCAAGACGGCCGCGATGCCATCACGGCTCAGGATGTCCGCCGTGCTGTTCTCGACTACCGCATCCCCAGCGACAAGGCCATTGCCAGCGCGATGGCATCGCCGGCACCGGCTGGCAGGAAGTCGCGCAAGCCGGCTCCCGTGCCAGTTGCAGACGGGCTGCAGGAAGATTTCAGCCGCGATGCAGAACCCCTTTTGGAGCGCGAAAGCGCGCCCGATACGAAAGCAAATCCAGAGACATCACCGCGCCGTGAAACCGCGCCGGCAACGGCCAAATTCCGGACCGGTCGAATCGACCTGGTGAATACCTGAGACGCCCTTGGGCGTTTCTCTTTTTTTAGCCTCTTAAATGGGGCCAGTTGGTCCACGTCCACGATTCTTTGGCATCGGAAGGGGTTGGTCGGGAAAAGTCGCCCGCGAATTTACATGTCTACTCGCTTTCGCTTACGGTAGCTGGTCATGCTCTGGTAGAAGACTCAATCCCTATTCAGCCGCTCCCATCAAGTAGCCGGCAGTCAGTAAACGTCCTCATCGTGATCGCCCATACTACCCTCTTATTCTAATTCGCTGTCAGGATGAGATTAACGACATGGTTGTGGTCGCTT
>CALBIE010000662.1 GCA_937893495.1 uncultured Verrucomicrobiales bacterium
CGTCATGCCACTGTTCAAGTGTCCGGAGGGAGATAACGACGGCGGCTATGCGATTAGCAGTTATCGCGAGATTAATCCCGAACTTGGCACCATGGCCGACCTCGCTGAACTGACGCGCGATCTGCGTAATCACGGCATCAGCCTGTGCGTGGACTTTGTGTTTAATCACACTTCCGACGAGCACGAATGGGCGAAGCAGGCTCTCAAGGGCCAAGCGGATTATCAGGAATACTATCGGATGTACGATGACCGGAAGATTCCCGACGAGTTCGAGAAGACGGTAAACTCCATTTTTCCCGATGAGCATCCCGGTACGTTTACCTATCGCAGTCGCATCCGCAAATGGGTGTGGACGACTTTCAAAAACTATCAGTGGGATCTCAACTACGAGAATCCCGTTGTCTTCAATCGCATGGCCGAGGAGATGCTCTTTCTTGCCAATCAAGGTGTTGAGGTGATGCGACTGGATGCCGTGGCTTTTCTCTGGAAACGATTGGGAACGAACTGCGAAAACCTCCCCGAGGCGCACCAGATTATCCAGGCGTTCAACCTGCTGATCCGCATCACCGCGCCCGCGCTCGTGTTCAAGTCCGAGGCGATTGTGCACCCGGACGAAGTGGCCAAATACATCGCGCCGGACGAATGTCAGCTTTCGTACAATCCCACCTTGATGGCGTTGTTATGGAATTCGCTGGCGACGCGAAAGGTCGATTTTCTGCGGCACTGCATGAAAAAGCGCTTCGCGATTCAATCCGATTGCGCCTGGGTGAATTACATTCGTTGCCACGACGACATTGGCTGGACGTTTTCGGATGATGACGCTCGCGAATTGAAAATCACGCCGGCTGATCATCGCAAGTTCTTGAATCAATTTTACACCGGCCGGCATACGGCGAGTTTTGCCCGTGGATTGCCGTTTCAGGAAAACCCCAAGACGGGTGATGCTCGCATCTCCGGGAGTGCCGCGTCATTGGCCGGATTGGAAAAAGGCCTTTTAGACAAGAACGAGCACGAAGCGGAACTGGCGATTCGCCGAATCCTTCTGCTGCATGGGATCATCTTCACCATCGGTGGCATTCCGCTGATTTATGCCGGCGATGAACTCGGCGTTTTGAATGACTATAGCTATGAGAAGGATCCGGAGAAAGCTGGCGACACGCGCTGGGTTCATCGGACGAAATTGGACTGGGAGGCGGCGAAGAAGCGGACGGATGCCGATGCGCCGCAGGGACGAATTTATCAGGGCCTGCTCAGGCTGGCGCAGGTGCGCCAGAATAATTTTGCCTTCACCCGATCGGAAACCGAAATCATCGATCCCGGGAACGAACATGTGTTCGGTTATTTTCGGCACCACCACGAGCAAACCGCACTGGTGCTGGCGAATTTTTCGGAAGAGTTGCAGGAAGTATCCGGCACTCGCTTGCGACAACTCGGTCTGCGTCGGACTTTCACCGATCTCGTTGCCGGCCGCGTCATCACCGCCGCCGAGTCGCTGATGATGGAGCCATATCAGTTCATGGTGCTGGTCGGAGCAAGGCAGGATTGATCGGCCGTTGTCCGAGTGTATTGTGAGGAGAATCACTTTGAAGACACCTGGTGGCCTTCCGCTCTGACTGGCTGGTTTTACGTATGAAACGTGCCACTAAACTGCGGGTCTGGGTTCCGGCCGCGATTCTCGCGGCGACGCTGTTGTTTTATTTTGCACGGTCAGCGCTCTCAATGATTAACGACCAGTATGGGGGGATTCGACTTGGAGCAGGTTTTCATGATGCACACGAGCGGGCGATAACATCTTTTGCGAACCAGAAAGGTTTCGGCACTTCCCGTTTTCGGAACCAGAAGTTTTGGAATGATGCTACGGTTATTTTTGACGGCACTGAATTTCCAGTACGTGCTATTCATCTCGTCGGCATTTCGAAAACCAATGAACCAGTCTTTTATCTGGAAGGGCGTCCACCGAAGAAGTCGGAGATCAACCGGGCCAGCAAACGCAGCCTGACCCTGTCGGAACGCGAGTCGTTTCAAAAGCTTTTGGCGGGCGCGAAAGATTCAATCGTGACCAACGAGGGAAATGAAACGGTGACGCGAATCATGGCCCCGTTGGTCGCCCGAAGCGAGTGCGCTGAGTGCCATCAGGTTTCACCCGGCACGTTACTCGGAGCATTCATTTATGTGATGGCAGAGGGTTATCCGGGATCAGGTATTTCGTTGGAGAAACGGGGAGGCAGCCGTTGGTATTAATGTAATCGCCGGGTTCCGATCGGAATCACTCTAATCAATGTGTTTTGAAAGCCATTACCTCACTGAATTTCCACGCGTTCACCCATTCGCGGGAAGTCCTCGCGCTCTGGCCGTCCCCCATCGACTCGGATCATTGTTTTGCTGAACAGGGTTTCACGGAATTCGGAGATACGGATGACCCATGGGAAACCGATTTGCGGGAGTTGATCGAACGGTGCCTCCGCCTGGTTGGCGAACCGGTCGAGATATTGACGGATATCCAGGTCTGCCGGGAAAACTGGTGGGGCAAGCGAATCCCGGTTGAACTCAGCATCGTCGAAAAGTTTGTCACGGTGATGAGGGATGATCAGTTTGGCGGATTCTCAGTCCGTGGCCTAACCAGAATGACGCTGACGGCCAATCACGGACATCCCATGCTGGTCATTCAATCGGTCAATCCCGTTCGAATCGATTCTGTCTTCACCGGTTGGCTTCCGATAAAGAACTTCGCGCTCGCCGAAGATTTTGTCCTCAACCACTGCGTTGCCAATTAGTTGCGACCAACCGGCCGTTAATAAACTACCAACCGGTGGCAGCCGAGGTGACGAGGCTCACACTCATTCGGTGAAAAGATTGAAATCGGAGCCTCCTTACGTCGGCTGCTACACTTTCTACGGGCTGCCAATCGCCCGCTTCACCCGCCAGACCCAGTCGCCTTCGTCGTAGTTCAAGCGGTTTGTGTCGCGTTTATCGAAGACGACTTTACCGCCGTCGTCCCCGCCATCCGCGCCGAAGGAATAGATCGCAAAGCTGGTTCCATTCTCGACGACGTAATTGTAGTCAGCACCGGATACTGGGTCCTTTGGCAGCGCCTCCAGATATTCCGGCGTCAGCGCGGCGAGGTCGGCGGGCAGTTTGCCGTGCTGGATCCGATATTGTTCCACACCGCACGCAATTCGGATCTGGTCCACTTCGGATTGGGCATGGGCGCTGCGCTGCATCGCCTTGCCGATGGCGGGAAAAAGCACCGCCGCGAGAACGCGATAGGGGTGAAACTTGGTCATTTCGGATTTAATCTTTTTTTCCGCGGCCTTGGCACCACTCAGATCGAACCGGCGCCGTTCGACATCGACATACGGAAACCCCTTTTCTCCATACATGCGTCCAATGTTGACGAGATTCTGATAGAAGATTGCATCGGGCCCCCGGCTGAAAATCAGGTTGACCGCCTCCGAATCACTCGAGCCCCCCATCAGGGTGCCAATCTTTTTCCGCATTCGCAGGAGCGAATCGAGAGCGAGGGCGCGTTCACCACGAATGGCTCGTTGATAATCCAATGCACAGTCAACCGTGCTCAGAGTCTTTTCAATTTGTTGAAGTTGCGACGGCTTCCAGCGATTGTGGACCATTCCCTCCCAGACAATCTCCGCAAAATCCTCCAGGAAGGCAATCCGCACCAACCCGGAGATGAGAAGGGGTTCAGCTCGGGCCGCGTCGGCGAACCGAACAATCAGCAAGCCCTCGCTCAACGCCTGTTCGGGATCATTGTCCGCCAGATGGGCCGTCGCTTTGAGTCGCGCAATCCTTGAAAACTTTCGCAACAACGTCAGATGCGGAAGTATCGCCGCAAATCCTTCTTCGTAATGAACAGGAAACTGCGCGTACGGTCGCTTGGCGGCTTCGTGCAGTTCACCCATTTCGGTGTCGAACTTACGCAACGCCAGCAGCACTTCTTTCGCCGCAAGATTGGTGTCATAAGAAACGGTCGACATTCCCGAATTGGGATCGACCGACTTCTGGATGGCCGGGGAGACCTCACCGATGGACACTCCGAAGTTGGTGTTGGGGCGCAGATACGCCTGCCAGCCCCCCAGATCGGTTGCTCTGTGCAAATGCCGATTGCCCCATAACTCGGAAGGGAAGTCGGACAGCCCCTTGAACTCATCCAGCCGTTTCTTTGCCACGGCGTCCTTCCAGACGTGCTCTTCACCACGGGCGGTCGTCGTCAGCTCATAATCCAGCAATGGCGACAGCAGCGGAGTCATGGCGAAATTCTGCTCATCCGGCACCGGCGCGGGTCTCAAAGCCATCGGGTCAAGCGGCTCACCGGCCGCCTCCATGTCGGCCTTGAATTTGGCCCACGCCTTCCGCCCGCGAATGCCTTCGAAAGTCACCACGATGGCGATCAGCGTTAACAGTCCTGCCAGACCGATCAGCAGCCAGCGCGCGGTGCGCCAGCAGAATACTGCGTTCCGTACGCGGACGAACAGGTTCGGGCGTCTCTCAGGTGCGACCGGTTCAGCCGGATTCTTTTCTGGTGTGTTGGATTCACTCATAAATGGTTGGAAAAATTTGGTTTAACCGCTGACCACCTGCGCCCAGGCTTCGGCGGTGAACACGGACGGTAATCTGGAACGATGCAGATGGAGCGCGGAATTCATTCCGCAGAAACGTGGATTTGCCGGCCGGCTCCCATGGGTTTTGATGGGTGGTTTGAAAACACAGAATGGTGTTCGGTTCCGCTGATATGGGAAAACGCGTGAACGTTGGTGGAAAGTGGACGCCTCTGCGGAATGAATTCCGCGCTCCGGGCGCTTCAATTTCATTGTTCCGGCCAATCGACGCTGACAAGCCCGGCGCGAAGCGATCACAACAACTCCCTCTCCCCCATCAGGGGAGAGGGCCGGGGTGAGGGGGCATCCTGATCCAAGGAAAACCCCCGGTTTCTTTCGGATTGGCGCACGTTCCACGAACCCAATCGTGGGGCAGGCTTTCCAGCCTGCCGGTTCGTGCGACTTTCCAGTCGCCTGTTTCCCGACTCCGGACTGGAAAGTCCGGAGAACCGGCAGAGAGGAATGTCTGCCCCACGTTGGGAACAGCTTGCGAAGCAGTCCCGGCCTACGGAATCCCATTCCCTTGCGCACCATCGCCATTCCATTTGCATCAGTGTTCATTGGCGGTTCGAAATTCCGGTCAGTCCGGTTTCCGTGTCTTCAGTACCTTCCGTGGTTGCAATTCCTCATTCTCAAACCACCGCATCCCGCCGGTTGCTCATGCTTTGCGGCCCCGGCGTCTTCCGGCGGACAGCCACAGCCGCCTGCGACCGAAGCGGCAGTCCCAATTCCGCCCGCAGTTGCTCCTGCCGATCCAGCCAACGGGTCGCGTCGGCCTGCTGAATCATGGCGGACCCCGATGAAGCCGCAACATCCCGCAACGCAACGCCGCGAACGATGAACAACCCGACCCAGACGGCCGCGATGGCGCCCCATGACATTCGCCCCCGCCAGATCAACTGGACCCAGGCCTCCGCGAAAAATCGACCGATCGCGGACAGGCTGACGGAAGAACGCAGTCGTGCGGGGCGTAGCAACCGGAGCGCGGACTTTAGTCCGCAGAAACGTTGAAGTGCCGAACCCTTTCCAATACCGGTGATGATCGTTGCAGGCGAAAGCTGCTGCGGCGTAAACGCCGCGCTCCGGGCGCTCCGCCCGAATGCGCCCTCGTCGCGCCGCCGGAGTTCCGACACAACGCCTCCGCGAATCGCGTCCAGCGCGGGGACAGCCTCAGCATGATTATTCAACAACACTTCTCTCGGTGATTTCATCTTCCTTCTCCATCAGTTGGCGAAGCGACTGCTTCGCGTAATGCAGCCGCGACTTGACCGTGCCGGTCTTCGACTCGGTAATGGCGGCAATTTGCTCCAGCGAAAACTCTTCGAGGAAAAACAGTACCAGAACCTCGCGATGCGCGTCAGGCAGTTGCCTCAGCAACGTCTGCAATTGTTCCGCCTGTTCATCCGCCAGCAACCAGTCATACGGGCGGGCGTCATCCTCAGGCTCGACTTCAACATCGTCCGAGAACCGTTCGGGTTCGCGCTGCGCCCGGCGCCAGTGATGCGTGCATTTCTGCCGGGCGATGCTGAACAACCACGATGCAAATTTTGACTCGTCGCGCAGTGACGCCAGATGCCGGGTCGCCGCAATAAACGTCTCCTGCACGATGTCGAGCGCGGTGGCTTCAGTGCGTACCATTTTTACGATGAAGACATAGAGCGGCAGTTGATGTCGTTTGAACAGGACATCCCAGGCATCGGCATCACCGCGTCGGGCGGACCGGACCAGCTTTGTTTCATCATCTGCCACGCTGTGTCTCTGTTTAGCTGAAGGCACTCGCGGGGAAAAGGTTCAATGGGAGCGAAGAGTTTCTCACGCGCCCGATGAATTGCGCCCCTCGAACCGGAACGCCAGGTCAGGGGACCCGGCCTACAAGGTGCTGGTCCGGTGACCTCACCGGGCGCTGGGCCGCGCACCGGGTTTAGACGGGTTATTCCGAAGCTGCACCGACGATTCTGAACCCCTCGTCCCCATTCCGATGAAGATCAGAACTCTGGTAGGGCTGTGTTGCCGGGCAGCCCAAATAGTGAAGGCGGCGCAGCAGTGTCGCCCTACCGGCTTAAGGCTCCCTCTCTTCCACGATGCGGAGCGCCGGCTTAAATCGCGCGCAGATGATAGCAGGGGTCGGATTGGAAATGAACCCGGCGGGTGGTGAAAGCCAATAAGCCGGCAACATGCCGGCGTTCCTTCCGTTCTCCGGCGGTTCAGGGGGACACACCGCGAGTTCAGACTCGTGGAATCTCTCCCCACTCGTTCCTCGCGGGGCGATCGAGCAGGGGAATCGGTAGTCGGGATTGCGGATATCAGCCCGAATTGCCAATTGGATTCGAGCCGCTCCACCTTGTTCAAGCCTCCGGCTTGGCCGGGGGTTCTTGACGGACCGGATAACGCCAGACGCTGTCGCCGAATTCCTCCTGACGACGTTGAGAACGAGTTTCCGTGTCGAGCGGCCGGTATTCCTCGGGCACATCCGTCATGGTGGCCGGGTAAAGCAGAAAGCGGCCGTTTGACGACTTCCGATAACCGAGCAGCGGCTTTGTTGAATCGCCCGCGACCGGGATCCGCGCGATCCAATCCGGAGCCAAATCGGAAAGTTGTTCCGGATACGAATTGTGCTTGAGGAAATATCGTTCCAGCGCGCACGCGACCCGGCCTTGCTGAATGGACAGGTGGAGCAGGGGAACGATTTCGCTAATCATGCGGGTGGTCTCCTCCAGCTTGGGACGGAAGTAGAAGCAGTTAAATGGATCGACGGGCGTCTGAAGATACGTCGCCTCACGGGTGGCGGGATCAAACCAACGATAGGCGTACACCTCGTTTTGATAAGTCCAGCCGGTGGGATGCAGTTTCCACGCCAACCCGACCCAGAGCATTGGTGCGCGATCACTCGCGAGAAGTTGTTCACGGTGGGCGAGCAGGTTGCGAATCGAAAGGCTCTCATCGATCTCGCGACAGAAGGACATCCATATCAGGGAACCCCCTTTGCTCTGTTGTTTGGCATCCGCGATCAATTGAAACCCTTCGAGCCGTTGTTGAAGTCGTTTCAGCGAATCGGGCGACCATTGTCGCCGGGCCATGCCTTCCCAAATCGGGCCCAACGATTCCCGCAGGAGCTCGATTCTCCCGGCAAACGAAAAGAACGACGGTTCACCTCGAAGTGTATCGGCCAGGCGCAGACTCAATTCGACATCGGCCAAAGCGGCATCCAAGTTTCCTGAGGCAAGGTACGTCACGCTCCGAAGATTCAGAACCTCGATCAGAGCCCTCCGCGCGATGTTTCGTGGCCCGGTCTTGATCTCGACGAACCATCCTGATTCAAACGGCAGGTTCCAACGGCTGCGAGGGCGATTCATGGCCTCGCGGAGTTCGCTCAGTGGCGGATCAAAAATCGTCAATGCCTTTCGTATCTCGGCGACGGCGGAATTGGTTGAACACATGCGGCCGAATTGATTCGTGTACAGGAGCATCGTATCGCGGCGGGCTTCGAAATCGGTCAACTCCGCGCGCGTCCATGCGTTTCGGTCATTTCTGCGCACCCAGGACGGGACGATTGCCCGCACTCGATCCAAATCTGGCGAGGGTTTGGGTTCAACCGTGCCCAGAAACCAGGGCGAATCCTCCGGGAAATCTACCAGGGCGGCCAGCAGGGGCGTTGCGCAGAAGTTTTCCGCATCGGGAACCGGCGGTGGTATGATGCTGGCGAGATCCAGTGAACCGCCCTGTTGTTGGACTTCCTTTTGCAATCGGGCATAGGCCCATTTCCCGCGCCAGAGTTCCAGCGAGTAGAGGAAAACAGTCAACGAGACAATTACCAGTAAGGTCCATCCGTAAAGGCGTTTTGAATCGGGCCAGGCAAGTCGCCGGAAACCGATTCGGCGGACGGCAACCATGCGGAACCAGAAACAGGTCAACAACGGCGTCAGCAGCAATGCCGAATAGAGGGCGATCAACCAGTGGAGAAAATTCCAGAAACGGAACAGCGCTGAGGTCAGGGCAATGACGAAGAGAATCCCGGAGGGGCGGGCGATGGCGCGCAGTTTATCCGGCAATGGTGATTCGGGATCCATCGTTCAAGCCATGGCGCGTTGTCCAAAGAGGAAACTCCGTGGGCGGTCCGCCGGTTCCTGTTTTCGTCCGACGGGTGGTCGAAGTGCCGGGAGCGTCTTGTCCGGACCGAGTTCGGCGAACCGAAGTTTCCACGCCTCGATCACAATCTGAGGTGAAAGAGGCCGGGAGTTTCCGGCCATCGTTTGCCGCTGGTCAGTGACTTGCGGGGAAGCGACTTGGAAAAACGCCGTCATCACCCACATCGCGGCAATCCCAGCCCACGCCGGACGAAGCCGAATGGTTTGAATCAACGCGGCGAAGAGCGATTGCCTGCCAATAATTCCCGTGGGCAGAGATGATTCCAAAATAGCCTCACTTGCATCCGCCAATATCCCGGCGCGCCAATCCTCAGGCACCCGACGCATCGGTTGACGGCTGAGTTTCGATTCAAGGTCGGAGTCGTTCATTTGATTTCGTCGTAGAGAGGACGCAGCAGGGTGCGAAGTTTGTCTAATCCGTATCGATGACGGCTGGCCGCAGTGTTCAACGGAATGTCCAGCGCGTTGGCGATTTGTTCAAAGGTAAAACCTTCCCATAATTTGAGATGAACCACGGCGCGCTGGTCGGGAGGCAATTCCGCAAGGCCAACCGACAGGGCCTGGCGAAAGGCCGATTCGTCCGGGTCATCGGCGGCGGCAAAGATCTGTGGGCACTCGGCTTGGAACTGATCGTGGTGGCGTTTGCGCGTGTCTCGACGGCGAATCAAATCGATTGCGAGATGGTGCGCCATGCGAATAAGAAAAGACCGCTGATCGCGCGCGGGTTTCAGTCGCTCCGGCTGGCGGGCAATCTTTCGGAAGAGTTCCTGCAACACTTCGCGCGTTTGTTCCTCGTTGCGCACGAGATTGAGCAGGAACGCGAACAACGCATCGGCGTGTTCGTCATATACGGCCTCAAGTTGTTGCCGGGGATCCATCTCTTTAGAGAGGACGCAGGTCGTCCGAATAGTTGTCTGGCTTCGTGGTGTAATAATGGCCTGCGATGCGGGGAAATTCACGCTCGAATCATGAATTGAACCGGATGACAAGGGGACCACATAGACGTAGTACATCCTGCTTGAACCCTCACCGCCGCAGCACGGGAGCTGGAAGCCACGATTGCCAGCAACGTCACCGAAATCCTGGAAGCATGAACCATTTTCCCGACATCGGCAAAATGCCCTCCCGTGACCATGTTGTTGGCGTCAACAAAATGGTCGGCGGCGCGCTTCAATCCCAACGGGATTGCATCCATCAGCCCAAGGTTGGAGCGCAGCGACTACCCTGGGGAAATCGCAAAAATGGTTTTCAACCCCAACGGGGTTGCATCCTTCCTGTACCGGTGGGCTGCAACCCCTTCAGGGTTGGGAATGTTTGGTCCACGAATACCCAGGGTAGCTCGTTCCTCGCAACCCTGGGCTGGATGACGGAATCCCTTTGGGATTCACCGGCGGGCGCGCGTCTTCTCCCTTCTCCCGTTGGGAGAAGGGCCAGGGATGAGGGTGCGCAGCTTGAACAAGCCATCGCCGGCAACGTGGCGGAGATTCTGGAGGCGTGACGATGGCTGCCACCGCACGAGCAATGCAGCTTGGCGACGTGATTCCCTTTGGAAACGGCAAGGCAATCAAGCCGGGTGGGGAAGGCTGCTATCCGGTTTACGGCTCGAACGGAATCATCGGCGGCTGCGACGAGTATCGCTATGAGAATGGCGTCATCATTGGGCGAGTGGGCGCTTACTGCGGCTCGGTGGCTTACTGTCGCGAAAAGTTCTGAGCTTCGGATAATACGCTAGTCGCGTTTCCAGCGAGTGATGAGTTCGACACGAAGTTTCTGTTCTACCTTCTGCACGACACGAAACTGAGCCGATACGCCGGAGGCGCGGCGCGGCCACTTGTTACCCAGACGGTGCTGAAGCAGGTGAAAGTCCGTGTTCCCCCGCTGCCGGTGCAACGGCGGATAGCGGGCATCCTGTCGGCCTACGACGAGCTGATGGAGAACAGTCAGCGTCGCATCCGGCTCTTGGAGACGATGGCCCGCGCCCTCTACCGCGAGTGGTTCGTCCACTTCCGCTTCCCCGCCACGAAAAGTTCCCGCGCATCGCCTCCCCACGCGGCGACATCCCCCAAGGCTGGGAGGTCACTGAACTCGCAAAGGTTTGCGCAGATGGTAAAGGCATCCAGACCGGACCATTCGGTAGCCAACTCCAAGAAGCTGATTATTCGGACGAGGGCGTGCCGGTCGTGATGCCGAAAGACCTTATCGGTTTCCGCATCCGAACCGACAGCATCGCGCGCATTTCCGAAGCGACAGCCGACAAACTCTGTCGCCATCGTATGCAACCGGGGGACATCGTTTACGGGCGGCGTGGTGACATCGGCCGTCGCGCGTTTGTCATGGCGCATCAAGCCGGGTGGTTCTGCCGGACGGGTTGCTTGCGCATTCGCCCAAACCCGCGACTGGTGGACGGTTGGTTTTTGTTCAACTACCTCGGGCAGGATGACGTGGTTGGCCTCATCCAAGGTCGCGCTCAGGGTGTGACCATGCCCAATCTCAACACGGGCGTGCTGTCGTCTGTCCCAGTGCGACTCCCGCCGCGAAAGCTGCAAGATGATTTCGCTCGCCTGACGTTTCCGATGGCGGAAGCCCACGAAGCCCTCACCGCCAAGATTGAAAACCTCCGCCGGACGCGCGACCTACTGCTGCCGCGTCTGCTGTCGGGGCAGGTGGAATTGGCGGAGAAGGAGTCATTTCACCCGAATAGCGATTTTCACAATCCGGTGAAACATGGCAAATTACTGAAATAGGCTATTGCCAGATTTCACTGGATATGGCACTTTCACCACGCGATGAAAACCGTCAAAACACTGAAAAAGCGGGACTTTGAGCCACAATTCGAGGCGTTACTGCGCGGATTGCTGGGGCGCGTGCCGTCCTTGAAGCTGGCTTCACTCAAGAAGGACGCGCGGGTTTCGCCCCGTTCGCCTGACCGCGCCGACCGGGTGGCGCAGGTGACGACGGGCGACCGCCCGTGGACGCTGGTGGTGGAGGAAAAGCGCCTCGGGCAACCGCGCGAGGTGCGGACGGCGGTGCTGCAACTGGAGCGTCACCTCAAACATCTGCCAGAAGACGTGCTGCGCTACGGATTGCTGCTTGCGCCATTCATCTCGGAGGAGTCGGCCAGGATTTGCACCGAAGCGGGCATCGGCTACGCGGACTTGGCGGGCAATGCGCGGCTGGCGTTTGACCAAGTGTTCATCGAGACGCGCGGTGCGGACAATCCATTTCGGGAGAAGCGGGAGAAGCGGTCGCTCTTTACCCCACGCGCGGCGCAAGTGTTGCGCGTCGTGCTGACACCGCCGTTGCGGGCGTGGAAGGTGACGGAGCTGGCGGCGGCAGCGGGCGTGAGTCTTGGCCAGGTAAGCAATGTGCGGAAGCTGTTGCTCGACCGCGAGTGGGCGGTGGTCAGCGATGCGGGACTACGCTTGAGCAAGCCGGAGGAACTGGTGCGGGCGTGGCAAAGTTCCTACGAGCCGCGTCTGCGCAGCCGCAAAACCGCCTACACGCTCCTCCACGGCGAGGCGCTGGACACCGCGGTGCGGTCGGCGCTCGCCGAGGCAGGCAAAGGAGAATATGCGGTGCTGGGGTCGTATTCCGCCGCGCGCTGGTTTGCACCGTATGCGCGGCAGGCGACACAGTTCTTCTACGCCGACAAACAGGGCGCGGAAATCTTG
>CALBIE010000663.1 GCA_937893495.1 uncultured Verrucomicrobiales bacterium
CACCGAGGCCTGCCTCGCCCTGAAGCGCAATCGCGAGCATTACCTCATCGTGCGGGATACGGCGGCAATCATTCGGATCCTGACCACCACGGCCGAGAACTGGCTGGAGGACGATTATCCTTTGCGGCAGATCGCGTTGGAAGAGGGACCGAAGGAAACCGGCTTCTCCCGCGAAACTATTCGGATTGGTCTCGATCACTTTTTCGCGCAGTTGACCGGTGAAAACCTGGAAGACCTGCTCAACCAGGAGCTGGGGCACTTGAAGCGGCTGGATGCGCCGAGTTCGGCCCGTTACGAATCCGCCGCGCATCGTTCATCGCTTGCGACAGGTCCGGATATGTTGATTCACTTCGCTGCGGGAAACATTCCCGTGCCAGCCATGATGAGCATGGTGCTGGGGTTATTGGTGAAGTCGGCGCAGATTGTGAAATGCGCGCGCGGGTCGTCGTATCTCCCGCGGCTCTTTGCCCACTCGATCTACGACACCGATTCCAAGGCCGGATCGTGTCTTGAAATTGTGGATTGGAAAGGGGGAAAAAAGGGGCTCGAAGATGCGCTTTTCAAGCAGAGCGATTGCGTGACGGCAACCGGTTCGGACGAAACGCTGAAGGCGATTCGGCGGCGATTGCCCGAGCGGGTCCGGTTCATGGGCTACGGGCACCAGGTTAGTTTTGGCTACATCACCAAGGAGGCCATGGCAGGATATCGGGCCAAGCGGATTGTGCGCGACGCGGCCGACGATGTGGTCGCGTGGAATCAACTGGGCTGCCTGTCACCGCACGTGTTTTATGTCGAGGACGACAGTCGCGACCTGGCGTTGCGGTTCGCGGAGAAACTTGCGGATGAATTGGACAAACGTGAACAGACCGAACCGCGCGGGAAGATTCCTGATGAAGCGGCGGCCGACATTGCGGCCCGCCGGGCAATGTATGAGGTGCGCACGGCGCATATGCCGGACAATTCGCGCCACTGGTGCAGCGATGGTTCCACGGCCTGGACGGTCATTTACGAGACCGACACGCTCTTCCAGTTGTCCTGTCTGAACCGCTTTGTCTATGTGAAATCCACGCCCAATCTCGATGAAGTCCTGAAAGGAACGGAAACGGTGCGGGATCATGTCTCCACCGTGGGTCTGGCGGCCGGCGAAGATGAGAAAGAGGGCATTGTCACCCGACTGGCGCGCTGGGGCGCGACGCGCATTTGCCCGATCGGCCGGATGCAGAAACCTCCCTTGACCTGGCGACATGATGGCCGGCCGCTGTTGAGTGATTTGGTTCGATGGACGGATTGGGAAGAGTGAGTTCGGTGGTCTGTCGGCAGAAGTCAGTTATGAAAATGGAATTACGGAAAACATTTCAATTCGAGGCGGCCCATCTGTTGCCGCATCTGCCGGAGGACCACAAGTGCCGGCGGTTGCACGGGCATAGCTTCATGGTGGACGTGGTGGTGGAGGGTGAATGCGATCCGAAACTTGGCTGGGTAATGGATTACGCCGACATCAAGCAGGCCTTTGACCCGTATTGGAAGCAGTTGGATCACTACTATCTGAACGAGGTGCCCGGGCTGGAGAATCCGACGAGTGAAAACGTTGCCATCTGGATTTGGGATCGCCTGAAACCGGCGCTGCCGCTGTTGACCGAAGTCGTCGTTGCTGAGACCTGTACGGCTCGCGCCGTTTATCGAGGCGCGTAAGATTCTTTGGTAGCATCCACGTCTCGCGGTTCTGTTTCGGCGTGTTGCCGAATTTTGTCTCCTGCAGTGCGCCGCCAACAATTTTCAGGATGAGTATGGTAATCGAATAAGAATGTCTCAACTCAACAAAATCCGACCACCTGAACTTCTCGCTCCGGCGGGCGATTGGGATTGCGTCAAAGCCGCCGTGGAGAACGGCGCCGATGCCATTTATTTCGGGCTGGAAAAATTCAACGCGCGCATGCGGGCGAAGAACTTCACCGTCGGCGACCTGCCGGAGTTGATGGCCTTTTTGCATCGGCGCGGTGTGCGGGGATATGTCACGTTCAATACGCTTGTTTTTTCCGACGAAGTTGCCGAGGCAGAAAAGTTTCTTCGCTCCATCATTCTCGCCGGCGTCGATGCGGCGATCGTGCAGGATGTCGGGGTCTGCCGGATGATACGGCGGTTATCGCCGGACTTTCCGATTCATTCCTCCACGCAGATGACCATCAGCAGCGCGGCCGGAGTTGAATTCGCGAAAGGGCTTGGCTGTAACCTGGTGGTGCTCGCCCGCGAATGCGCTCTGAAGGAGATTGAGGCGATTCGAGAACAGACGTCCGCCTCCGGCGCGACGATTCCGTTGGAGGTGTTCGTGCATGGCGCCCTGTGTGTAGCGTATTCAGGCCAATGCCTGACGAGCGAATCATTGGGTGGCCGATCAGCAAATCGTGGCGAATGCGCGCAGGCCTGTCGGATGCCATACGACTTGTTTTCTGACGGCGAGCAGGTGGAATTGGGCGACCGGCGGTATCTGTTGAGCCCGCAGGATTTGGCGGGGTTGGATGTCCTGCCGGCGCTGCTCAGGTCCGGCGTTTCGTCGCTCAAGATTGAAGGCCGGCTGAAATCACCGGAATATGTCGCGAGTATAACGCGGGTTTATCGAAGGGCGATTGATGATGCTGTCGGTGGTAGTTCGCTCGGCGAGTCTCCGCGATACGAACTCGAGATGGCGTTCTCACGCGGGCTTTATACCGGTTGGTTCGAGGGTATCGATAATCAGAAACTCGTGCATGCGCGCTTCGGGAAGAAACGAGGCGTGTATCTGGGTGAGGTCGAGAACGTTTCCAATGATTCCGTCGTCGTCCGATTGACGACCGGGCTGCGAGCCGGAGACGGCGTGGTTTTTGACAATGGCAACCCGGATAAAGGCGAGCAGGGTGGTCGGGTTTATTCCGTTGAGGAGGTTCGCGACCGGCTCCGGCGAGTTGACGACAGTCGGAAATCGGTTGAAGACGTGACCTCGGCGTCAATCTCTTACCGATTGGAATTCAGACATGCCGCGGTGGATTTTTCGCGCATTCAGCGCGGTGACAAGATCTGGAAGACGGATGATCCAAAGTTGAATCGGGAGTTACGCAAGACCTACGAAGGCGAGCAGCCGAAGTTTCATCGGCCGCTCGATTTCGAGGTGCATGGACACGAGGGCAGCGTACTGACCTTGATTGCGCGTGATGAGATTGGGAACGTGATCAAGATTGATTCTGACCTGACGCTGCAAAAGGCAGAGAAGCGACCGCTTGACTTCGACGCTTTGTCAAAGCAATTGGGGCGACTGGGAGATTCGCCTTTTCGCCTTGGGAAGCTGGATAATCGATTGACGGGTGAGGTGATGCTGCCGGTCAGTGAATTGAATCGAGTGCGACGTGAAGCGGTTTCCCGATTGAACGAAGTTCGGGCGCAAACGAAACGATGGCGGGTAATCGAGGCGGGTGATCTTTCCAGCCTTGACCTGGAACCCGATGATACTGGAGGTCGCGTTATTGCGAAGGCAAACCGTGTGGAAACCGAGTTGGTGGTTCTGATTCGAAAAATTGAACAATTGGAACCTGTGCTCGATGCGGGGGTGACAACTGTTTACTGCGAGTTCGAATTTCCAAAACAATATCCTGAAGTGGTAGAGCGGTTGCGAAAACGAGCGACACAGGGTAGCAATGGATGCGCGGAGATTTTTCTGGCTCCGCCGCGTATCTTCAAACCGGGCGAAGAGTGGATTCTCGAGCAGGTGCGGTCCGCCGGGCCGGATGGTTACCTGGCGCGCAATTATGATCACCTGAAGTTTTTTGCCGGTAATCGGATGAGGGGTGACTTTTCCTTGAACGTGGCGAATGAACTGACCGCGGAATACTTCATCCGTCGCTGCGGACTCGAGCGGGTGACTGCGTCGTACGACCTGAATAACGTGCAACTGGAAGCATTGTTGCAGGCCGCGCCGCCGGAATGGTTTGAGGTTACGATTCACCAGCACATGCCGATGTTTCACATGGAGCATTGTGTTTTTTGCGCGTTTCTCTCCGCGGGCAAAGACTACCGTGATTGCGGCCGACCGTGCGAAAAGCATGACGTGAAACTGCGGGATCGGGTCGGCATGGAGCATCCCCTGAAGGCAGACGCTGGTTGCCGAAATACGGTTTACAACGCCCGGGCGCAGACTGGTGCGGAATCCGTGGAGCAACTGCGGGCGGCGGGGTTGCGGAGATTCCGAATCGATTTCGTCAACGAGTCGCCGGATGAAGTGAGTGAAACCGTCGGAAGATATCAGTCGCTGTTGCGGGGAGAAATCTCCGGCGCCCAGTTGTGGCGTGAACTGAAACTGCAGAACCAACTGGGCGTCACCCGCGGGCAGCAGTTCACGAATGGATAGGCGAGTTCCGGCGCGCGACTCTCCAGAGTCGCTGCTGCGTACAACGTGCGACCGGCGATGAAGAACAAGATTGTCCCGGCGTGGACTGGCCGGGAAAGACAAGCTACCCGTAATCGTTACGCGGCCGGGAATCGGTATGGCCGGTCTGCGATGTGGGTTGCTGCGGCTCTGGAGAGCCGCGCGCCAGCGAATGGAGCGCGACTCTCCCGAGTCGCTGCCGCTTGCAAATTGCGAAAGGCAACCGTAGAGCAAGGGTGACCCGGCGTGAAGTGCCCCGTAAAAACGAGCAGCTTGGGATCGGCGGGCGGTCGGCGGACGGAAGAGGCCGGTGTGCGATGTGGGTTGCTGCGGCTCTGGAGAGCCGCGCGCCAGCGAACGGAGCGCGACTCTCCCGAGTCGCAGCTGCTTGCAAATTGCGAAAGGCAACCGTAGAACAAGGGTGACCCGGCGTGAAGTGCCCCGTAAAGACGAGCAGCTTGGGATCGGCGGGCGGTCGGCGGACGGAAGAGGCCGGTGTGCGACGAGAGTTGCTGCGGCTCTGGAGAGCCGCGCGCCACCCCCGAGTCGCCGCCGCATTTTATTGAAAGTATGGCCATCGAACGACAATCCGACTCAGGAAAGCCCCGTCGCCGACAAATCCCATACCGGCCGGAACTCAAAGAACTTGTTCAGGCAAAGCGAGAATCGTCTGTGCGATGTGAGGTTGGAGAAAATGATTTCAAAGGCTGGCACGAACGGGGTTATCTACCGCATCGGGACGAACCGGGGTTGGTTCAGTTTGTGACAATCAGACTGATTGATTCATTGCCGGTCGATAGACGGAGCGAATGGACGCACCTGCTCGAGGCTTCAAACAGCCGGACGGAGCGAAAGAAACTGGAATCGTTTCTCGATAAGGGCTGCGGTGGATGTTGGCTGAAAACGGATTCGGTGGCTTCGATGGTCGAGGAATCGCTTCTGTTCGGAAATGGTCATGCCCATGAAATCATGGCCTGGGCGATTATGCCAAACCATGTCCATGTGTTGCTGCGGCAGCATGAATCGCTTGGAGTAATCATTGGCGGATGGAAGAAATTTTCTGCCCGAAGGGCCAATCGTGTTCTGACAAGAACGGGATCGTTCTGGGCGCCGGACTATTGGGACACGTTTATGAGGGATACCGAACAGGAGCGGCAGGTGATTGATTACATCGAAAACAATCCGGTGAAGGCGAGGTTGAGTGAAACCATTGGCGGATTTCGGTGGAGTAGTGCGCGGAGGCGGGATCGGTATGGCCGTCTCGTTTTGTGAATGGCAGCGGCTCTGGAGAGCCGCGCGCCAGCGAACGGAGCGCGACTCTCCTGAGTCGCAGCAGCGTGCTAAGTGCGAAGGCAACCGTAGAACAAGGTTGACTCGGCATGGACTGCCCGGGAAAGACATGCAACTCGGAATCAGCGTGCGGTCGTGAGATCGGAATGGCCGTCTCGTTTTGTGGACGGCAGCGGCTCTGGAGAGCCGCGCACTACCGCGACGGAACGCGACTCGCCAGAGTCGCAGCAGCTTACAAAGTGCGAAGGGCAGCCGGAGCACAAGACTATCCCGGCATGGAGTGCCCGGGAGACATGCAACTCGGAATCGGCGCGCGGCCTGGAGATTGGGACAGCCGGTCTGCGATGTGAGTTGCAGCGGCTCTGGAGAGCCGCGCGCCACTGCGACGGAACGCGCCCCTCCCGAGTCCCGGCGAGTTGATTGAAGTCATGGCCGACGTGCTATAGTCAGGCAGCCATCCCGACTCCGCAATCACCCCTGTCCGAGCTCCTCGAGATCGTTTTCATCGAGGCCGAAGCAGTGGCCGCTTGGGCGAAAATGACGCGCCTACGGTTGCACTTGAATCACGCGATAGAAGGCCTTGTCCGTGACCCGGGTGGAGACGAAGTGCTGAATCGTCTGCCCGGTGCCCGTGATGGGAGTGCCGACGTTCTGCCAGGCCTGCAATGTACCGAGTTCGGGAATCGACTGGATCTGGTAGGTCTTGCCAACCTCGGTGATGAATAACATTTCCGCGGCTTGATAGATTGAACTGCGGCCCACCTGCGGGTTGTCGGCATTGTTGGTCGGACTGGTGCCCACATGGAGCTCCTGAAAATCGGAGAACCCGTCGCCGTCCGAATCGGCGAGAGTGGGGTTCGTGCCGAGAGCCTGTTCCATTGCATTGCTGAGCCCGTCGCCGTCGGAGTCTCCATTGGCATTTTGCGCGGTCAGGCTGCCGAAGTATTGAAGTTCCCACGCGTCCGGCAGACAGTCGTTGTCCGCGTCGCCAATGATGGTGCCGTCGCCGGTGAGATCCGCCATCGAGGCTTTGAGAATGTTCACGGCATAGGAGGTGTTGTGAATACCAAAGCTCTTGTCCTCCAGGACGAACTGATAGTTGTAGGCGGCTTTCAACTGCTGGGTGGTATAGCTGCTGGTCACCGCGACGTTGATGCTGTTGACCGGTGGCAGGAGCATGCCCAGTTTGTTCAAGAGGCCTTTTACCTCGGTCTGTACCCCTTCGATAGTTCCGTTGCCATCATAGTCCTGGCGCGGCAAATCAAACGTCGCCATCGCTCCGTGGCAACTGGCGCACGCGGTTGTAAGATGCACGTCGTCGCTGGGATCGTTCGGTGTGCCATTGTCAAAGTCCGGCTTGAAGGTGTGTCCGCCAGTCATGTTGTGACCGGGACTGCCACTCGCCGGGGTGGCCTGCATGTGACAGGTCACACAGGTGTCCGGCACGGCCACCATGTGGGCGGAACTCGGAATGGCCCGGCCGTATTGAACGGCATTGGTACCGACGAGCATGTCAGTCTGCGGGCCGTAGTGAGGACCGAAGCGGCTGCTGCCGCTGGTGGACAAAACGTAGGATTCAGCGTCCCGTCGGGCGATATGGCAATTCATGCACACCGCGCCCTTGCCGGCTTTATTGTCATTGGGACCGCCGACCACCTGGGTGCCGTTCATCAGGGTCACGGTGGCGAATCGTAATTGGTGGGGAGTGGGCACGTTGGTGACGACAGTTCCACCTCCGGGAATCGAGTTGGTCATGGTGACGGTGACGGAGCCGTGAGGATCGTGACAAGTGGCACATACGATCGCTTCGTAATCCGTGCGGCGCTCATTCTCGGGCTTGCCCGCCAGGCGGTCGATGAAGCCGACGCCGCTGTGACAACCAACGCAGGCCGATCGTTTTTCTCCCGTGGGATAACGCGTGGTGACGGCGTGGCGGGAGAGGTTCCATTGTGCGTTTTTGGTGTGATACGGCGGGGCATCGTGGCATTGGCCGCAATCCCCGGAACTCGTGCTGCGTGAGATCAAGAGCGGATTGCCGCCGCTGCGCGCGTGTTGGTCGCCCGGGCCGTGGCAACTTTCGCACTGCACGTTGGAGACGTCCTTCAGCGCTTGCGGCATGGCCGCCCAGTTTCCTGCGGTGATGTTGGTCGGGAAGATCCAGTTAATCAGTCTTGCCACATCATCAAAGCCGCCGTTGTCGGCGGCCGGTGTCGCGTCGAAGCCGGTATTATGGCATTTCAGGCAGTTCGAGTTGAAATGGGAATTTGTCTCCCCCACTCCGTCAATCTTCCGGGTCATCGCAGTGGCGTGCTTGGTTCCCTGCCAGGAGGTGGCCTGCTGCGGATGGCAAAGAGTGCATTGAGGGGGATCGTGAAACGCCAGACCCTGTTTACCGGCCCCGATGTTCGTGGCGCCGACGAAGAGCTTCGACAACTGAAACGATCCCCCGTTCGTCGAGATCGTCGCATTGACGGTGTACTGACCGACGAGATCGGGCACCAACGTGATTCTCCCCGCCACGGCGAAGACGGAGCGATCGCCCGGGTTGTAAATCGGCACATTCGTGGCGAGCGAACTGGCGGCCAGCGTGGCTGCCGATCCGGTCGGTCCGCTGGAAATGGACCACAGAATATTCGTGATGACCGTTCCGAGTGGCACCTGTGCCTCGACGTAGATGGGCGCACCAATCCCGACGTTATTCAGCCCACCGGACGTCTGGGTGGTGGAGGGCAGTCCGTAATTGCTGATTTCCTGCGGTGTCAACGGTCGGGAAATGATCCGCGAATCAACCTGGGCTGAAAGATTGATTACGCCCGTGATAGTTAGTATGGCTGCGGTGAGGAGCCGCATGGTTCGGCTGATCCTTCCGGGCGGTGTGTTCTGATTGTTCATGGCGTCACCCTTGGTCATCTGTTGGTCGTGTTTGAAAACTCCGGTAACGTTCTCGATACGTTATCCATTCTGTCACTATCAACAGTCTTGCGACGCTACGGCCGGGTGACTACGCGTGAATTGCTGTCATGTGAACAAATTTTGTGGAGTTTTGGAATAATAGTTTAGCAACCGTTTCTTGGCGTACATAACAAAATCAGGTCGATATGTTCAAAGACGAGGGTGTTTTCACAGGTTTTTGGCCATGAAATGATGTGTGACCTAAAAGGTCTGAACTACATTCTCGGTGATGAAAAAACTTGGGGTGGATGGGAGAGGGCAGGGGGCTGGTTTTGCATACGACTACCTCAACCGCCCGAATTCCATGGTATCCGTGCCACCCGCCTCATCCGCAGTCGGTTACTCCTCCAGCCGCAAGGGCACCAAAGAACGGGCAGCAAGGGAAGTCCGTCTCGGCGCGTGGGCGAACAGCTCAAATCCTCTGTCTGGGGCGCTTCGCAGGAATGAAATCACACGGTGCCACGAAATCGTGTCAATCTTTGGGACTAATGCCTTTACGGAAATCTATCTCAAACGGTTCGATTCCGCAGTTTCCCTTGATCGTGGCGGTCACAGGCTGAGAAACGGAGAGGTGAAATGAAAGATTCGTGATGTGCTGCGCCGTGCCTTGGAACGCGGCGAACAAACCGTTCTCAGACAGGCGTTTGTCGATCCCTGTAAAAGCCGTGTCTCCGGCCGGGGACAGATCAAGGATTTTCCCATCAGAACCCGGGGGCAGAAACGCGACCACCACCACCTGCCCGATGGGTTGGGTGGTCGTGGTACTGATGGGGATGGCGGCCACCAGTCCGTGATCAGTCTTCTTCACTGTCGCCGCGCCCGCGACCAGTTTCGGTTTCTCAACGGATTTTGCCGCGATTACACTTTGTGGTTCCGTTTTCCGGCGGGAATCAGCCTGCTCGGGCTTTTTCAGCAAGACATCCTCGTCGTCCGTCGATCGGACTGGGACGCGCCGCTCATTCGTGCCATCAAGAACCGACGTGGTGCCCTTCGCGAGAGGTGTGGACGCCTGGCTACCATCGTTGTGAACAGCCTTGTTTGTGGCGGTCGTTATCCGGTTGTTCTCCAATGGTCCCGCATCACCTCCCCCGCCCTGCCGCAGGCCCACGAAGGCCACAACGATTCCTCCGGCGATGGCCCCCAGAATGAACGACTTGCTATGGAATCGCGTTGTCATTTACGAAAGCTTCACGGATACACGGTGCCTGTTTCGGAGAGAAGCAACCTGGTCCGGGATTGATCGGAGCGCGGATGGGGGCAGGCACTTCTCTGGAACGTCCTGTCGCGCTCCCGATATCAAAAAACCCGTGTTCATCTTGGCGCTCTCAGGTACAGGGGGACATAGGGGTCGGTGAGGGAATGAACGGCCGCCGGGCTGTGGGCGTCACCCTTGCCGTGACATACGGTGCAGGTTTCCGCCTCATCCCCGCTGAAGGGCTCCGCGGGCGTTGGGTCCCAGGTCATGAGTTTGGCATGGACGATGGTGGTATCCGAATCATGGCAGGCCAGGCAGGCCAGCCGGTTGGGTTTCTCCGTCCACGTCGTGCTCTCCGAGTGACATTTGGTGCAATTCCTGATGTCCATCGGGAAAATGATGTGCTGGAAATGCTCGCCATCTCGTGCATGGATTTCAAACGGCTTGTTCACGTAGTTTCCATAGTGGACTCCGTGGACTCGCCGCGAAAGCGGAGCGGCGCCAAAACCCCAGTTGCTGTCATTCCAGTTCGCCTTGCCGGACAACTGGTTCTGGTAGTCGTGACAACTCTTGCAGAGGTCGGGTTTGAAGGGATAGGAACCGTGCATTTTGGTGGTGTCATGGCAATCGGTGCAACTGGTGGCCACCATTTTTTCAGGTGTCGCCGTGCCCACCTGAAAGTTGATGACATTCAGATCTGAGAACGACACCCCGTTCGTCCGCCCCTGAACGTAGACCGTGTAAGTGCCAGCGGTCAGGTTGGTGATCGGTTCAAGCTGGTAGATGATTGAATTTGTCGTTCGCGTCACCCGCGGATCGTCCTTCAACGGATCCGTTCGCCGACGCAGATCGTTGTAGATGTAAGATGTGCTGCCGGAGCGGGAGTGGTCCGAGGAAGCGGTGGTCAGCGCCGGCAGCGTGAGCGCCCGGGGGCCGGACACCTGCAGGCGGAGCCGGTTCCAGTTTGTGTCGGTGACGGCGGTCGGATTGACATACACGCCGGTGGGAGCGCCATTGGTGTCCAGTTCCTGAAACCGGATAGTCAATTGAGGCGCTTCTCCGGTCACATAGAAATTACCGTTGGTGGGCAGCGTCATCGCCAACTCGACGACGTGCTTGACCAACTGGGGGATGGCGTGGATCGCGGCCACAGCCAGGTCCTTGCCTTGATATTCAAATCCTCCGCTGTCCGACTTGTGGCAAAACGAACAATAGTTGTCGTCTGGCTGGGGAACATAGTGAGCCGTCATGCCGGTCGGCAGGTCGGCCACCGTGCCGAACCAGATGTTGTCATGGCAGGCTCCGCAGGCCAGGCGCGAAGGGATGGTCTTCCAGCGGTCGTCCAAGTGGCATTTCGTGCAGTTTCGGATGTCGGCGGGGAGATCAACGTTAAGGTAATCCCGGAAGTCTCCGGTATCGGGGTCGACGTTGAACGGCAATTTCAGGCCCGCGCCCCGGTGGACGCCATGAACGCGCCGCACGATGGGATCCGGCACCCGGCCTCCCGCCGCCGCGTCGTCATGGAAGGCGGCGTAGCCGTCATTGTTGTGGCAGCTCTTGCAGCTCGCCACCGGCTCGAAATCCAACGCCCAACTTCCGAATCCTCCGGCCGAACGAGGGTCGATGTGATGCATGTAGATCTTGCCGCTGATGGTTCCTTCGTGGCAGGCGGCGCACTTGGCGGTGCCGTCCGCGGCCCGCTTGGCCACCACCGGATTCTCGACCGTGGCCGTGCCGATCTGAATGTCCGCAAACCGCATGACCTGTTGGATCACGTCCGAGCCCAGCCTCGCCCAGAGGCTCAGTCGATACGTGCCCGGTGCCTCGTCGGTCACGGGCCGCAGAGGATACGTGAACACCTGGTTGTTGACCTGGACGTCCGGGTTGGTCGTGAGGTCAATGTAGTGGTGGGGCCTCTCGGCTCGATTCGTGGAGGCATTGAGCAACTTGACCGCAGTCACGGTTTTCCTGGGGTCCTGAGGTCCGTACATGTAGAGGTTCAGCGTGGAAAAATCCTCCCGATTCAAATCGCCGGCAAACGTATCAAGCAGCGAGACGGTGACGACCGGAGCTTCGCCTGTCACCAAGTAGAGACCGTTCGTGGGGGCGGAAACCTTGACGTTGATGGACCACCCTTTCAGTTCCGCGATGGTTTCACCCAGGCTTGTAACGCGGTAGAAAGCAGCATTCACCTCGCCGATTGGCATTACCGCCAGAAACACGCCCGTGTTAAGCTTGGTTACTTTCGCGCCGGGGATGTCCAACCAAGGCGAGTTGGTGTCCATCGACATCCGCTGCTGGATCTGAAACGGGCCGGTGCCGCCATGAAACAGCATCTGCATTTCTCCACCCGCGGGTTTTGAAAGGCTCGCGATATCGGGCGCCGGTTCAGCAGCTGAAACTGCCATCGTTTGTAAAAGGACGGCGGCGAAGAGCCGCAGGGCTCGGCTGTTCCATCCTGGCGGTGTGTTTTGATTGTTCATGGCGTCACCTTTGGTCATCTGGTCGTCGTGTCTGGAAACTCCGGTCCCAGTCTCGATACGATATTCATTCAGTCACTGTCGGTAGTCTCGGGGCGCTACGGGCCGGTGACTACGTGTGAATTGCTGTCCTGCGAACAAATTTTGTGAAAATTAATGACTGTGTATTTTTTCCGGTGAATTCAACATGTCTTCCGGGATCGTGTGGACTTTTTTTGGTCCGAGAAGAACAAGATTAAGTTTGGGTTGCACAAAATGGAGGTAGCCGTTTCAGTGGCGGCAAACAATGCTGGGGCCGAACCTGAAGCGTCAAAGGTGAATGCGACAGGGGGATGTCTGGTTCGAAAGGAAAACATGGCTGTGAAATGGAAAGCTCGACTGCCGCCAATTGTCCGGGTCAGACCGGGATGGTTGCTGACGCTGGGGGTTGCGATTTCGTTGACCATCGTCTCATGCTCCACGGTCGAGCGTGTCATGGTGGCACCGCCACACATCCCGTCAGCGAAGTTCGTGGGCGATACAAAGTGCTCTGAATGCCACGCGAATCACACGCGAGATTTTCATACGGCCACGCATTCGGCGATCAAGGCAGATTGGAACAAGGAAGGAAACCTGGGGTGCGAAACCTGTCATGGTCCCGCCAGCATACACGTGGAAACGGGTGGCGCGCTGCGAAGTATCGTCAATCCCAAGAAGTCGCCGACCGTGTGCTTTCAGTGCCATTTGGAAATGCGCGGCCGCTTCAACCTGCCTCACCACCATCCCATCGCGCAGGGAGACGTGAGTTGCTCGGACTGCCACGATTCGCATAAAGGCCCGGCCATCCGAGGGGGCGCCACTTCGCTGGCCGGACTCAATGACGGTTGCATCAAGTGCCATCCGGCACAACGGGGACCCTTCGCCTTTCAGCACGAGGCGGTGAGGGAAGGATGCACCTCCTGTCACAACCCGCACGGATCGGTGAACGCCAAACTGTTGACCGAGCGCAACGGTAATTTGTGTCTGAAGTGCCATGTGGATGTGCGCACGAGTACTCTCACGGTGGGTGGTTTACCCCACGCATTCCTGGCTGCGAAAGGCACGTGCTGGACAGCCGGATGCCATGAGGCTGTGCATGGATCGCATGTAAATTCGTCGCTCCGGTACTGAACCAACGAATACGCCGATGAAATCGCCACTCCCAGTCAGCGACAATGGACCCGGCCGATGGCTGTTGCTGTTGTTGTGCGGCGGACTGGTGTCGGGATGGTTTGGCGTGTCGGTCCAGGCGGCGGACCCGCCCGCGAAGGAGGCCGACCCGAAAAAGGCAGCCGCCGCTGAAAGCACGGAAGCCTCCCCGGCTGAACCGGAACCGGAAGAGCAAGAGGAGTTGAGCAACTGGGTCGGGGGCGGTGAATACAGCGGATGGCTGGAACTCTCGGTGGGTCAGGCCTGGACGAAGGTCAATGCGCCCGAGTTTCGCCAACGCCACGATATCAGTTCCGGCCTGACTGGGGGCCTGACCGATTTTTACTGGGAGAATTTTGTTGGCGAGAAGGGCATCTTCAAAGTGCGCGGACGCGGCATCGGCGGCAACGAAGATTACGGGTTCAGCATCGACTACACGGAAACGGACAAGGGATTCATTCGTGGTGGCTTCACGCGCAATCGCACGTGGTCGGGCAACAGCGGGGGATTTTTCCCGCCCACTTCGCTCTGGCAGCCGCTTTCCGACGCGTCGCCGTATCTGGATCGCGACAAAATCTGGCTGGAAGGCGGATTGACACTGCCTGACTGGCCGGCCATCACGCTCGGTTACACGCGCGAAAGTCGCAACGGAGTGAAGGATTCCACCATCTGGGGCGCAGCGTCGGCCCCCTTCACGAGCCGGGGTGTGGCGGCCTCATTTCTCACTCTGGACGAGGAACGCGACACTTTCCGGGTGGATATCTCGGACACGATTGGCAAAACCGAGGCCGGCATCGGGATGCGTTACGAGCGGTCGCGCATGGACAACACGCTGAACTTTCGCCGGGACGCCAATCTGCCGGCGCAGACGTTCACCACGCAACACGATGGAGTCGGCAGCGACTTGTTCAACTTCCACAGTCACTCAGTCACGCGGCTCAAGGACAATCTCAATTTCGGGACCGGCTATTCATTCACCCAGTTGGACACCGACCTGTTCGGCAGCCGGATTCAGGGCGCGACCGTTGACTCGGTCTTTACGCCCGCGCTGGCGCTGTTTCCAGGATTCGTTGATCTGTCCGGTGGAACATTGCTCAACCAGCATGTGTTCGCCGT
The DNA here is from genome assembly GCA_937893495.1 of uncultured Verrucomicrobiales bacterium. GTDB lineage: Bacteria > Verrucomicrobiota > Verrucomicrobiia > Limisphaerales > JAYPXF01 > CALBIE01. The sequence continues at coordinate 14,594 of CALBIE010000663.1, forward strand.
CAATCTCATGTGGCTGCCGACGACGAATATCTCGGTCGTGCCGTCCTTCCGCGCGGAATCCAGCGGATTGAACAGCTCGACCTTCTTTACGGGCACGCCGGGCGCCGGACTGGCCCAGCAGGTGGGCAGTGAGGAGGATTTCCTCGATTTCTCCGAGCGGCTCGAAGTGCGTTTCACGGGAGTGACGAACTGGGTTTTCTATGCCCGCGGTGACTGGGAGCAGAAGGACGGTGACCTGCAGGAACGTCAACTGGCTCTCGCCACGGGAACGCTCCTGATCGCGCGCGACACCGACTTCAAGCGTTTCGCCCAGAAATACACGACCGGCGCAAACTGGTATCCGCGTCGGCGACTGAACCTGGCCGCGCAATACTACTACCGGGAGCGGGACAATGATTACACCCACCTCACGGACTCCACGGTCAACACCGGGGGCAATCGATATCCAGCCTATTTGACGAGCCAGGATTTTGACACGCATGACGTCAATTTCCGAATCACCACGCACTTGTTCAAACAGATGGTGTCGGTCACCCGTTACGACTACCAGGTGTCGCGGGTGAACACCGGTGGCAACAATGCCGCGCCAATCCAGAGCGCGGACTTTGGCAGTCACATCATCAGTCAGAGTCTCTCGTGGAATCCAATCGATCGGTTATATCTTCAGGGGACCTTCAGCTACGCGGTGGACACCACGGATACGCCCGTAACGACGACCGGCCCCGGAGCCGTCGTGCTGAAATCGAAAAACAACTACTGGATGGCGGGCCTTACGGCCGGTTATGCCCTCGGTGAGCGGACGGACCTGGATGTCGATTACCTCTACTCGCGGGCGGACAATTTCCTCGACAACTCCACCGGCAGTCTCGGCTACGGCGCAGGGTTTACGGAACACCGGGTGATGACCACGCTCACGCGGCGCATTTCGGAAAACCTTCGCGTGCTGCTCCGGTACGGTTATATTCGGAATGACGACGAGACCTACGGCGGCAACGTCGATTTCACGGCACACCTGGTGTCCACGTCCCTTCAGTATCGCTTTTGAAATCAACAGGCTGATTTACCAAACACACACAATCCAAATGAAACAAACCATGAAAACCCTCCTGATTCCCATCGTATGCTCCGCCTTGCTGGGCTTTGCAAGTGCCTCCCAGGCGGCCGATGCCAAAGCCAATTACAAGACCCACTGCGCCTCGTGCCACGGCAACGACGGCAAGGCAAAGACCCGGGCCGGTCGCATTGCCGGCGCCAAGGATCTGACCGTCAAGGCCTACCAGGACCTTTTCACTGACGAGCAGATGGTTCAGCGGCTCAAGGACGGCGTGATCGACAAGGGCAAAGAGAAGATGAAGCCCTTCAAGGAAAAACTGAGCGACGATGAACTCAAGTCACTCGTGGCATTCGTCCGTAAATTTGCGAAATAATCACCGGACTGAAACCGAAGTCGCCGAAGCGTCGCATCATTGCGATGAGGCGCTTTCGCTGTGCCCGCCGTCTTCAGATTCTTGACCTGGCGAGCCATCAACTTTCAACCGTCCAGAACCTGGATTGGAATCTCGAAGAGGATCAAGTCACAGGCCAGGGAGTGAAGCGTTTCCAAGGCGGCCCCGCCATCAGCGTGTGAATCAGTCATAGCCTCGGGCAAACAATTGACTGTGAATGGTCCGGGATGCGACTCACAATTCGGTGGACGCGCGCCGCTTGATTCCCGGCAAAGATTCATCGTTTCCTGGCTGTGTCCATCTGTAGTTGAGCAAAATATTTTCAACTCAGCACCGCGAAATCATGAGTCAGACACAACCCTCCAGACCCGATACCGAACTCGCCGAATTCAAGTCGGCGCTCGATGAGCATGCCATCGTCGCGATCACGGACGCGCAGGGTAAAATCACCTACGTGAATGACAAGTTCTGCGCGATTTCAAAATACTCGCGCGAGGAATTACTGGGGCAGGACCATCGCATCATCAACTCCAGACACCACCCGAAGGAGTTCATCAGCGACCTCTGGGCGACGATTGGGCGAGGGCAGGTGTGGCGCGGCGAAATCAAGAATCGGGCGAAGGACGGTTCACACTACTGGGTGGACACAACCCTCGTGCCGTTCCTCGATTCTCAGGGCAAACCGCGTCAATACATCGCCATCCGCGCCGACATCACGGAGCGCAAGCGGGTGGAAGAAGCCTTGCGCGAAAGCGAGCAACGCACGCGTGCCATCGTCGAAACTGCGGTCGAGGGCATCATCACCATCGACGGGCGCGGCATGTTGGAATCCATCAATCCAGCGGCGTGCCGCATGTTTGGTTATGCGCCCGGCGAAATCATCGGACGCGATGTGAGCGTGCTCATCCATTCAATGCACCAGAAGATTTACGAATCCGACCTGGTCAATTACCTCGGCGCCGGGCAGGCGAACAATCTTGGCATCGGTCGCGAACTGGAGGGGCAGCGCAAGGATGGCACGGTGTTCCCGATGGAGTTGTCGGTGGGCGAAGTCCCGCTCGGCGACCGGCGGTTGTTCACCGGACTGATCCGCGACATTTCCGAACGCCGGGAGTTGGAGCAGGCCGTGGCGAGCGCGAACGAGCAGGAGCGGACACGGATTGCAGGGGATTTGCATGACGGACTCGGCCAGCAGATTGGTGGACTGCTCTTTCTCATGAACGGGCTGCACCGCGACCTGCAATCCGCCAGCCCGGCCCTGGCGCAAACTGCCGGCGAGCTTTGTGCTGAGCTGGCGACGGCGCTCTCCCAGGCCCGGAATCTGGCCCATGAACTTTACGCCGTGTCGGCCACGCCGGAGGGCCTGGTGGAAGCTCTGGAAAACCTGGCCGACCGGGTCAACACGGAGGGGCACATTGCCTGCACGTTCGCAGGCGAGAATACCATTCTGGTGCAGAACCAGGCGGCGGCCAGCCACCTTTACCGCATCGCGCAGGAAGCGGTGCATAACGCGCTCAAACACAGCGGCGCCACGCAAATTGAAGTTGGTTTGGTCTCCGGTATTGCGGGGCTCGACCTCCGGGTGCGAGATAACGGCATTGGCTTGCCCGCGTCCGTGACCGTGCCCGGCCTCGGTCGGCGCACGCTGGAACAGCGTGCGAGATTGATTGGCGGGCGGTTGTTGGTGCAGAATCATCCCGAGGGTGGCGTCGAGATAATTTGCTCGGTGCCGCAGGCCATGCTGGATCGGGTGCAAGCCGGCTGAACAGCCCGGGAGATCTCACTCCAGCGAAATCGAAAACGGTTCATGCCACGAAAAACGAAATCAATCGGAGCGACACAGCAGAAAAGGATTCTGCTGGTGGATGACCATCCATTGATGCGACGCGGACAGGCTGACCTGCTGAATCGCGAACCGGATTTCGCGGTGTGCGGCGAGGCGGGCACGGCACGCGAAGCAATGGAGGCCATTGCGAAACTGAAGCCTGATTTGGTGACGGTGGACATGGGCCTGCCGGACAAGGACGGATTGGAGCTCATCAAGGACATTCAGGCGCTTCACCCTGGTCTGCCGGTGCTCGCGATGTCCATGCAGGACGAATCGCTCTTCGCCGCGCGCGTACTCCGCGCCGGTGGACGCGGATACGTGATGAAACAGGAAGGGCCTGAGCGACTTCCCGAAGCCATCCGCGCCGTGTTGAACGGTCAGGTCGCGCTCAGTCCCCGGATGTCCGTTAGGATTCTTGAGTCCATGGTCGGCCCTGGCAACACGCCCGGTGGTGGGCCCGAGAATAAACTGACCGACCGGGAACTGGAAGTACTGCGCCTGTTCGGAGAAGGCTGGAGCACGGACGAAATCGCCGGGCGCCTCCATCTGAGTCCGAAGACGGTGGATGTGCATCGCGGTCACATCAAGGAGAAGCTGGGGCTGAAAACCACGCCCGAGTTTTTGCGGTTCGCCATTCGTTGGGTCGCCGCTCAAGGTGGGCCGGGGGCATAGCCAATCGTCAGGGAATTCCCCGACGAGACCCAGTCGGCCGAAGGCGCAAAAACAGCGCTATTATGCTGAGTGAAGAGCGCCGAGGATATTCGAAAACATGCGGCGAAACAAGGCATCGCCAAGGAAGAGGCGCTGAAAAAGGGAATGGAAGGAAAGCCCCTCGAGTTCCCAGAAAAGGGATATCAACTTTACTCTCGAGCTTGAGGTGGACAGGGAAAGCAGGTCACTCTGAGAACGCAACACGGGCTTGCGAGGTGATGGCCAACACCGCCGGGTGGGCGAGTTTACGTTCGGCGCTGATGGCGTAAAACTGCTGTTGGCACTCCTCCGTGCGGCCGATCATGCGAAGGCCAAACCGCGTGACGGTTTCCTTGGCCACGAGTGTTGGAACTGCGATGAAGCCCAAGCCGTGGATTGCGAGGATGTTCACGAGGGCTGGGTCGTCGAACTCTCCGACCATTCGAGGGCGAACGCCGGTGGCATGAAACCATTTTTCCAAAGAGCGGCGCAATCCGCTATGAGCCATCGGGAGCAGTGCGGGCGCGCCGTCCAGTGACTTGGGAAAGCCGCGCCGGAGTTTCGCAGCGAGGTTCGGTGCGGTGCAAAATGCCACGCCGCATTCGCCCAGGAGATGATTGAAGATGTTGGCGTTGACACCACTGGAGGCCGGTTCATCCGCCAGGACGATGTCCAGGCGATGCGCGGCCAGTTGGACGAGAAGATCCGAGACTTTTGTTTCGCAACATGAAACTTGAACATGCTGCTGGAGGCGAAAAATCGGCTCGATGATTTGGTAGGTGACCATCTTGGGCAAGGCATCCGATACGCCGAGCAGCACTCGCAACGGACGCGAAGTGGACTCCTGTTTGACCGAACTCAACAAATCCTGGCCGATGGAAAAAATCTCTTCCGCATAGCTCAACACACGCTGCCCAGCTTCGGTCAGCGTCAGGGAGCGCCCACCGCGCCAAAAGAGTTTTTCCTCCAGCATGCCCTCCAGCGCCGCAATCTGCGCGCTGATGGTGGGTTGGGAGACGTGCAGTTTTTCCGCCGCCTTGCGCAAGCCGCCCTCCTTGGCGACGACCCAAAAATAACGCAGGTGATGGTAGTTCAAGAATTCCACACGCCCACTGTATTCGCTTAAACCTAAGAGTCCAGTTGCAAATTCGTAATAGGCTAAGTGTGGCGTCGCCGCTAATCTGCCGCTATGAAAACGACAATCACTTTGAAAGAGTTCAGTGGCTTGCCTTCCGGCGCGGTCCAGATCCGCCACACAACCGCACGCGCCAACGCAGATTCACAAACGCAGCCAACGACCGAGAGTGTGAATGGTTTCGATGTCCCGCCGGAAAAAAGTGGCGAATGGTTTCGGGAGTTGCAGCACCAACGCCGCACCACGCCGTTCGTGATTGCGACTTCATACCGCGGCTGGGGGATAAACGAGTGACCGGATCAAGGGCGACTATGCAACGCATTAAGCGCATCGTGGTAACTGTCGTGGGCGGCACGGTGCTGGCCTTGGGGCTTGCGCTAGTCGTGCTGCCTGGCCCGGCCTTCCTCATGATCCCCGCCGGGCTGGCAATTCTGGCGATGGAATTTGCCTGGGCCAAACGCTGGCTGCGTTCTGCGCGCGCCCTTTTGCCGCGGCGTTCCGAGAACGATTCTGCACCTCGGAAGAAGTTAACCATGCAATCGGTTTGGCGGAGTGCGGGCTTCCTGCTTCGGCAGGTGCGCCGGACACTGCTGCCGAGAAGAAAGAACACATGATACTCGTCCTATTCCTCGTCACTCTGGCGATTGGCCTGCTGGCCCAATGGCACGTCAAGCGCGCTTACGCCCGGCACAGCCGCACGCCGGTGCAATCCGGTTACACCGGCGCGGAAGCGGCGCACGCGATTTTGCGTCAGGCCGGCATCACCAACGTCACCATCGTCGAGCACGAGGAACTGCTCGGCGACCATTACGACCCGAAGCACAAGCGGCTGGTGCTTTCCTCGGCCAATTATCACGGCATTTCGGCGGCGGCGTTGGGCGTGGCGGCGCACGAATGCGGACACGCCATGCAGCACAAGCAGGCTTACGCTCCGCTGCAACTGCGCATGGCGGCGGTGGGCGTCACCAGTTTTGCCAGCCAACTCGTGATGTGGATTCCGCTGCTCGGTATGCTGACCGGGCTGCTGGCAACCAAGACCGGCCTGCTTATCATTGCCGTGGCGTGGGGAATCATGATGTTGTTCAACCTCATCACCCTGCCGGTGGAGTTCGATGCCTCGCGCCGCGCCAAGCTCGTGCTGGCGCAGATGGGCTTTATTCGAGCCGGCTCTGAACGGGCCGCCGTGAGCCAGGTGTTGACCGCCGCCGGCTGGACCTACGTGGCTGCGTTCATCACGTCGCTGATTTTTTTCCTGTGGCATTTGCTGCCGCTGCTCACAGGGAGGCAGCGCAATTAAATACTCCCCATTGCAAATCGAAAACACCGACGTCACGTTTATGAAAATCCAATTCCGCATCTGCGGCCTCAACGCCAACGCCAGCCTGCGCGGCTGGCTGGAGCAACAACTCGAACGCTTTCATAACCTCATCCCTGTCTCTACCGCCGAAGTGCAGTTGGAACGGGAGCGGGACAGCGCACCGGCATTCCGCGCTCATGTGCATCTGGCCATTCCCGGCCCGGACATTCATGCCACCGCCCGCGACCACACGCTCGAAGCCGCCTGGATGAAGGTCGCCAAAAACCTCCTCAAACAAATTGCGCGGCGCAAAATGCAGCAACAACTCCGGCGCAAGGGCCACCGCCAGCATCCGCTGACGGGCAGCCGCTGGTCCGGCGCGGCGGTCACCGTGCGGGTTTGAGGCTCATCAAGTCCCGGCCTGCGCGTTACATAGACAAACAAACGAAGAAAGATCGAAACACGAAAAACGGAATGAAAACTAACAAACGGAACAACAACAATGGTGGCAAGCCCGAGTCGAAGCCGATTCATTTTGAATTCACCTCGCCCATTGCGGAGTCAGTTGCCCTCGCCGGCTCTTTTAATGACTGGAACCCGATCGCCTCGCATATGATCGCTCTGGGACAAGGCCGCTGGGCGAAAGATTTGGCGTTGCCACCCGGCGACTACGAGTATCGCCTGGTGGTGGACGGCCAATGGACACTCGATCCACTGGCTGCGGAGAATGTGACCAATCCATTCGGCGGCTTGAACTCGGTTTGCAAGGTGGGCAACGGCGGTTGAATCGTGAAGACCCTGCACACAGGCGAGGGGACTTCCCCGAAACTCCGCCTCGCCAGTGGCAGGGAGACAGGCGGCACGCGTGAACACCAACGACATTCCCGTGACGATCCTGCAACTGGCAGCGGTGCCGTTGCTGGTCCTCCTCAATGGCTTTTTCGTCGCGGCGGAGTTTGCTCTCGTCAAAATCCGCGATACCCAACTCGAAGACCTGGTGGTCAAAGGTCATCGCCGGGCCAGGGCCGCGCGGCGTATTGTGCGGAATCTCGACGCAGCCCTCAGCTCCACTCAGCTTGGCATCACGCTGGCCAGCCTGGGCCTGGGCTGGGTGGGCAAGCCGGTGTTCGCCGCGCTGTTAGCGCCCGTGCTGAAGCATTTCAATGTTGACCCTGCGCAAGCGGACTGGATTGCGTTTGCGTTTGGATTCGCCGTCATCACCTTCCTGCACATTGTCGTGGGCGAACTCGCGCCCAAATCGCTGGCCATCCAAAAACCGTTGGCCACTTCGCTGTGGATTGCCCAACCCCTGCACTGGTTCTACGTTCTATTTTTTCCCCTTATCTGGGTAGATCGGAAGAGAGCGTCG